>CAVFAM010000357.1:0-5011 GCA_963620375.1 Bacteroidaceae bacterium | reverse complement strand
ATTGGTGACACCTAAAGCCTTTGCAATCTCGTTCATGCTCATCTCCTTGTTTTCGAGAAGAAGCTTGATTATATTTATTCTTATTTCAGAACCCAGCGCCTTGAATACCGGCACTCCATCATCAAGTTTTTTAATATGAATCATCGTATTTCATCCTACTTCCAATTATTTCTTTTTCATCCAATAGCAGACCTTATCGTCCGTATAGCCTGTGACAGCAAGTGTCTCACCGCCGTTCTCATAATCGCTACACTTATATATTTTATACTTTCCTGGCAAATCTTGAAAGTCTTTTATGACAACTATTTTAGATTTTTTTAAACTATTATCCTTGTCATCCAGTAAAATATATTCCCATGTGCCAGACACTTCCATAGAATTTAATTCTTCAAGGGACTCACCCTCATAATTCTCTGGTCCAAGCACTGGCCAGCCGTCAATAAAAAACATAGGTCTGACCATCATATAATGTCTGCTATAGCTTATTCTACCCTCCATATCCTCAACATACTCATTGCATTTTGCCCCGTCCCTGATATGATGTACAAAAAAGTAATTTTTGCCCACAGGGTCATAAAATGGCACACCATGCCCCGGACCCCTGAAGCCATCAAAGCTCCAGCCAGCATCTGCATTTCCATGTCCTGGATTATCACAATCAAATCTATAACTGTTTGCTATTTTCTGCCCTAAGGCCTTCTCCTTTAAATCAAGTCCATCCATATCCACATATGGACCTGTCACACACCTGCTCCTGCCCACTCTTATATCGTAGTCATTGCCAAGCCATCCGTAGGACTGGAATAAATAATAGTAACCTGTCTCTTTTACATATATGACAGCTGCCCCTTCCGGTCCGTCAATAACAGGCGGATTGCTCTTCTTTGATATACATTTTCCTAAACAATGAGGATTGCCGTCAAGAGGAAGTCCAGTCTCAGGATTAAGTTCCTTGATATAGATTCCTCCAAAGAATGAGCCATATACAAGATATGCTTTTTCATCTTCCCATATGATGTGTGGGTCTATTCCATTTGGATAGCTGTCATCTGTGCCCCAGGT
Source organism: Bacteroidaceae bacterium (assembly GCA_963620375.1). Lineage (GTDB taxonomy): Bacteria > Bacillota > Clostridia > Lachnospirales > Lachnospiraceae > Roseburia. The sequence goes on along the minus strand of CAVFAM010000357.1, from coordinate 3,949 downwards.
ATCCACCACAACACCTCTGTTTTCAAATGGTCCAAGTGGATTTGTGGCACAGGCAAGCCAGATTTTTGACTCAGAGCTGCCAAACGCCTTGGTAGCTGAATAGTACATCCTATACTCGCCCTGTACATACTCTGTAAATGGTGCCCAGAAATTGGCGGTCTGTGGAAAATCCCCATTATCCCTCGCCTCTGCTATCGCAGCATCTGAAAGCACTGTACCCTCATATTTAAAATGCACCAAATCCTCGGAGCTTCTGACAGGAATACCGATTTTATCCTCGAGACCGAGAGGCGGACCATACACATCCGTACAATATGAGTAATACTTTTTAGTTACCGGGTCCCACATCATTGAAGGGTCGTGGGAGCCGGCATTTCCATATTTTTTCACATCATATTCGTTAAGTCTGAAATAATTTTCCATCTTAGCCCTTTACTCCTGAGATAGCCATTGACTCAATGATGTATCTCTGGAAGAAGAAGAACAGCAGTAATGTAGGTATTAAAGCCATTACAGATGCTGTCATAATAAGTGGATAGTTACTGTTTACAGCATACTGTGAATTAAACTGTCTGATTACAACCTGTAAGGTGTGCCACTCATCATTTGCCACGAAAATAGTCGGTGCAAGGTAGTCATTCCAGATACCCATGAACCAGAGAATAATCTGTGTCATCAGTGCTCCCTTCATAAGCGGAAGGAAGATTGAATAATACATCTTGAAGTATCCACAGCCATCAATCTTTGCAGCCTCCACAAACTCATATGGTATGCTTGAAAGATTCTGTCTCAGGAAGAAAATCATACCTACGTTACCAAATAAACCTGGCAGAATAAGTGGTAAAAGGCTGTCTGTAAGTCCCCATCTTGTAAACATAACATACTGGGGAATCATGATAACCGCAAACGGAATCATCATTGTTGCAAGAAGTCCAAGGAAGATACCATCCTTACCTTTAAACTTTAATTTACTGAAAGAAAATGCTGCAAGTGATGAAGTAAATCCACCGATTACAAGCACTGGAATTTCAACCAGCATTGTGTTTCTGACACCCTTTAAGAAGTTTGAATCAAATAAAACCTCTGCGTAGGTACCTGTCTTTAGGGGATTTGGTATCAGGCTGAATTTTCCTGATAAAATCTGTCCCTTTGTCATGAATGATGCACACACCATGTATACAAGCGGGAACACCATTGCTACTGCTCCAATTGCAAGAACGATAAAGATAACTATATCAATTCTTTTTTCTTTTTTAGATTTCACGCCTGTATCCATGTAATCTGTATTTTTAGCCATCTCAACCGCCCCCTTAATCTATAGTTTTCACCCATTTATCCTGTCCCTTGAAGTTAATCGCGGTAATGATAAAGATGATTATTGCCAATAAGAATGCCATCGCTGAAGCATATCCATACTTGTTTGCTGCGAACTTGTCATATAAGTAGAATACAACTGTTGCTGCTGAGTAGTTCTTACCTCCTGTTGGAAGCATAACAAGTACTTCAACGAATACCTGGAAACCACCAATCATACCGGTGATTAACAAGTAGAAAGTAACTGGTGAAACAAGTGGCCATGTGATGTTTTTGAATAACTTCCATCCACTCGCACCATCTATTCTGGCTGCCTCGTAGTAGTCTCTTGGAATACTCTGAAGTCCAGAAAGATAAAGAATAATAGATGTTCCAAGTCCCTTCCATGTCATGAAGATAATCATTGAAACCTTGACCCAAACCTCGTTTCCTAACCAGTTTGGTCCCTGTTTGCCTGTAATCGCTTTGATGATTACATTGATAAGTCCGTTATCATAGTTAAATACAAATGCCCAGAGGATTGCTACCGCTACCAGAGATGAGATAACTGGTACATAGTACATTGTTCTCAAAATCTTGATACCTCTTATCTTGCGGTTCATTCCCATGGCTATAAAAATACCAAGGAACATACCGATTGGAATACCAATCATATATATAATGGTGTGTCCCAGAACCTTCCAGAATTTTTCATCTGTGAAAAGCTTTATGTAATTTTCAAATCCACAAAAGTGGTCCATCATGTTGTTCATACCGTTCCAGGTTGTAAGACTCGCTACAAATGCAAATACAATCGGGAATGCCATAAACACCAAAAAGCCAATGAATGGAGGCGCTACGAACGCCAAGCCATAACAATGCTCACGAAATGCTGCTTTGCTCATTTTTTTCTTTGGGGGATTGTAGCCCTTTTTACTCATAAGTCCTTCCTCCACAACTGCCTTAAATCATAACTTCTATTTATATAGATGGGAATGGACTTTCTGCCCATTCCCATTTTTCTTTAATTGCCTTAATTAATTACTGATCCTCATATGCCTCATCAAGTAATTCCTGCATTTCAGGTGCAACCTCATTACAGTACTCTTCTGTTGTCTTTGAACCGTCTCTTACAGTATCAATTCCCTCGAAGAATGTGTTTAACCACTCTGCGTTTGGTGTGTATGTCTCATCATTGAATCTTGAATGATATCCATTCTGGTTGTTTAAGTAGTTAAATAATACTTCGTAGTTGTCTGGGTAGTTGAGTGTTCCATCAGCGATTGCCTGTGCGAACTCGTTCTCTGACATTGATACAAGGTTAGGAATAAGTACTGAGTTTCCTCCCTCGATACCAGACTCAAGCTTCATAGCCTCGTCAGATGCTGACATATAGTAAGCAAGCTTTGTAGCAAGAACATCATTCTTTGTGTTAGCGCTTACACAGTATCCAACAGTTCCGCACCATGCATATGTCTCACCAGTTGAAAGTGTTGGGTATGCACATAAATCCCAGTTGAAGTTTACAACCTCTGGATCCATGAATGCTGCGATATCCCATGTACCACATGCATAGAAACCGATTGTTCCATCAATCCATCTCTGGTATACACCAGTTCCAGCTTCCTGCTCTACTGTAGGTGTTACGCCGTACTCTGTTGTAAGAGCTACCATCTTATCCATTGCCTCGATGAAGGCTGGGTCTGTGACATTTACTGTCTTGTAATCATCTGTTAAGAAGCTTGTTCCGTTAGAATATAACCATGGCTGAATCATCAGGTTTGGCCAGAATGCACATCCCCACTGGTCAACCTCTCCGTCACCATCTGTGTCCTTTGTAAGAGCCTTACATACTTCAACGAACTCATCATATGTATATGGATGATCTGGGTCTGGATAATCAAGACCAGCTTCATCAAATAAGTCCTTGTTGTATGCGTAAGCAAATACTGAAGAGTCATGTGGAAGACCATACTGTCCATCCTCGTACTCATATGCTCCAAGTGTGCTTGCCAGGATATCTGATGTATCTAAGCCTTCACTCTCAAGGATTGGTTTCATATCAAGTACATATCCGTTCTCTACATATGATTTCACGTTCTCAGGTCCCATGTAGAATACGTCTGGAAGATTCTTGGCTGTCATCATACCAGTGATTGTTGTGCCATAATCATCCTTGATACTGAACTGGGCATCTACTGTACAGTTGTTCTCCTCCTCGAACTTGTCGAAAAGCTCCTGGTACATAGCCTGCTCCTGGTCGTTACCGTAAACATAAATGCTTACTGTATCCTTTCCTGAGCTTGATTTTGAACCAGACTCTGTTCCATTTGATGAACCCCCACATGCTGTAAGCGATGTTGCGAGCATTGCTGCCACGATTGCAGCTGATACAAATCTCTTTTTCATTAATTTCTCCTCCTTAATGAATAAACAATGTTATTTGTTTTGGTAAATTTATAGTAGCAGATTATTTTAGATTTTTCAATACTGTTTTACCCTTTTCTAAAAATCTGTCAGTTGCATTACCGATTAATCCATGTTTTTCTAAATGTTTTTAGTTATTATACACAAAAATTTCATATTTTCGCCCTATAGGTTTAGATTTAGCTAAAATAAATAACAATAAAATCTGGACGTTTTTAGGAAAACGTAA
>CAVFAM010000356.1:0-5122 GCA_963620375.1 Bacteroidaceae bacterium | reverse complement strand
ATGCAACAATGATGGAGCCATGGGATGGACCTGCGTCTATTCTTTTTTCAGATGGTGACATCATGGGCGCTGTGCTTGACAGAAACGGACTTCGTCCATCACGTTACTATGTGACAGATGACGATTATCTCATTCTCTCGTCAGAGGTCGGTGTACTTGATGTAGACCCTACAACAATTGTGAAAAAAGACCGTCTCCGTCCAGGCAAAATGCTTCTTGTGGACACAGTAGAGGGCAGAATAATAAATGATGATGAGCTTAAGGAGAAATATGCTGGCAAGCGTCCATATGGTGAGTGGCTTGACAGAAATATGATTCAGCTCAAGGACTTAAAGATTCCTAATGAGCGTGTGCCAGAGTACACCAAGGAAGAGAGACAGAGAATGCAGAGAGCCTTTGGCTATACATATGAGTCATTAAAGGATTCTATTTTACCAATGGCAAAAAATGGTGTAGAGGGAACCGCAGCCATGGGAACAGATACACCACTTGCAGCCCTGTCATCTAATCAGGAGCCTTTGTTTAATTACTTCAAGCAGAGATTTGCCCAGGTTACAAACCCACCAATCGACTCAATCCGTGAGGAGGTTGTCACATCAACAACTCTTTATATAGGAGAGGGTGGAAACGTACTTGAGGAGAAGCCTGAAAACTGCCGTGTGCTTAAGATTAATAACCCAATTCTCACAAACACAGACTTGATGAAGATTAAGAGCCTTAAGAAGGAAGGTTTTAAGGTAGAGGTTATTCCTATTATATATTACAAAAACACAAGCCTTGAGAAGGCTGTAGACAGACTTTATATTGAGGCTGACAGAGCCTACAGGGATGGCGCAAATATACTGATTCTCTCAGACAGGGGCGTGGATGAAAACCATGTGGCTATACCTTCACTTTTGGCAGTATCAGCATTACAGCAGTATCTGGTAAAAACCAAGAAGAGGACATCACTTTCCCTTATCTTAGAGTCAGGAGAACCAAGAGAGGTGCATCACTTTGCAACACTTCTCGGATATGGTGCAAGTGCAATCAACCCATACCTCGCACTTGACACAGTAAAACAGCTTGTAGACGAGCATATGCTTGACAAGGACTACTATGCAGCAATAGATGATTACAACCATGCGATTATCACAGGCATTGTAAAAATCGCTGCCAAGATGGGTATTTCAACAATCCAGTCATATCAGGGCTCAAAGATTTTTGAGGCAATTGGTATTAACAGTGACGTGATTGAGAAATATTTCACAAACACAGTAAGCAGAATCGGCGGTATCTCTATACAGGATATCGAAAATGATGTAAATACACTTCATTCAGCAGCATACGACCCACTTGGACTTGAGACAGACCTGACACTTGACAGCAAGGGCAGACACAAGATGAGAAGCGGAGCAGATGACCATCTGTACAATCCTGCTACAATACATCTTCTCCAGCAGTCAACCCAGCGTGGTGATTATGATTTGTTCAAGAAGTATACAGCACTTGTAGATGAAGAGGAAAAGACAACAAATATCCGTGGACTTATTGATTTCAAATATCCTAAGAAGGGTGTGCCTCTTGAGGAGGTAGAGAGTGTAGACTCAATCGTAACCAGATTTAAGACTGGTGCCATGTCATACGGTTCTATTTCAAAGGAAGCCCATGAGACACTGGCAATAGCAATGAACAACCTCCACGGTAAGTCAAACACTGGTGAAGGTGGAGAGGATAAAGACCGTCTTACAATAGGAAAGGATGGACTTAACAGATGCTCAGCAATCAAACAGGTTGCTTCTGGTAGATTTGGTGTAACAAGCAGATACTTAACAAGTGCCCAGGAAATCCAGATTAAGATGGCACAGGGCGCAAAACCAGGTGAAGGTGGACATCTTCCAGGCAAGAAGGTATATCCTTGGATTGCAAAGACAAGACTTTCAACACCGGGAGTATCACTTATATCGCCACCACCACACCATGACATTTACTCAATCGAGGATTTGGAGCAGCTTATCTTTGATTTGAAAAATGCCAACAGGGATGCAAGAATTTCAGTAAAGCTTGTATCAGAGGCAGGAGTAGGAACAGTAGCAGCCGGTGTAGCAAAGGCAGGAGCACAGGTTGTACTTATTTCCGGATATGACGGAGGTACGGGAGCAGCACCTAGCAGCTCAATCCACAATGCCGGACTTCCTTGGGAACTTGGACTTGCAGAGACACACCAGACCCTTATCATGAACGGACTTCGTAATAAGGTAAGAATCGAGACAGATGGTAAGCTCATGAGTGGACGTGATGTGGCAATAGCAGCCTGCCTCGGAGCAGAGGAATTTGGATTTGCTACAGCACCACTTGTAACAATGGGCTGTGTAATGATGAGAGTATGTAATCTGGACACATGTCCTGCTGGTATTGCAACCCAGAACCCGGAGCTTCGTAAGAGATTTGCAGGCAAGCCAGAGTATGTAGAAAACTTCATGAGATTTATAGCAGAAGAACTCAGGGAATATATGGCAAAGCTTGGCTGCAAGACAGTAGATGAGCTTGTAGGAAGAAGTGATTTGCTCAAGACTCGTGAGGATCTGGATGAGAACCAGAGCAAGCTCAATCTGGATAATATACTCAACAATCCATTTGCAGATGGCAAGGAAAAAGTGATTTTTGACCCTAAGCAGGTATATGATTTTGAGTTAGATAAGACTAAGGATTTGAATGAGATTCTCACTCAGTTAAAGACAGCACTTGATAAGAAGCAGAAGCGTGCTATTGAACTTGAGGTAACAAATGTAAACAGATCACTTGGTACAATATTTGGTTCTGAAATCACAAAGAAATATGATGATACCCTGGATGATGACAGCTATGTAATCAAGTGTAACGGCGCAGGTGGTCAGAGCTTTGGAGCGTTTATTCCAAAGGGACTCACACTTGAGCTTGTAGGAGATTCAAACGATTACTTCGGCAAGGGACTTTCAGGTGGAAAGCTCGTGGTATATCCACCAACAGGAGTCAAGTATCAGAAGGATGAAAATATCATCATAGGAAATGTAGCTTTATACGGAGCAACAAGCGGAAAAGCCTTTATCAATGGTGTAGCAGGAGAACGTTTCTGCGTGCGTAACTCAGGCGCAACAGCAGTAGTTGAAGGTGTGGGCGACCATGGCTGTGAGTACATGACGGGCGGCAGGGTTGTAATCCTCGGAAAGACTGGAAAAAACTTTGCAGCAGGTATGAGCGGTGGAATCGCATATGTCCTTGACGAGGACAACGACTTATATATGAGAACAAATAAGTCAATGGTATTTACAGAGGAAGTATCAAATAAGTATGATGTCCTTGAGCTTAAAGAGATGATTAAGGAGCATGTGACATATACAAACTCTGAAAAGGGTAAGGAAATACTTGATAACTTCAGCGAATATCTTCCAAAATTCAAGAAGGTTATCCCATACGACTATAATCGTATGCAGATGGCAATTGTGCAGATGGAAGAGAAAGGCTTGAATGCAGAGCAGGCTCAGATTGAAGCCTTCTACGCATCAACAAGAGAGTAAGGAGGGAAGAAAAATGGGAAAGCCAACAGGATTTATGGAATATGAAAGATGTGAGGCAAGTTCGGTTGAACCAAAGGAACGAATTAAAAACTTTAATGAGTTCCATGTCTTCCTTTCTAAAGAAAATCAGCAGAAGCAGGCAGCAAGATGTATGGACTGTGGAGTGCCGTTCTGCCAGTCAGGATTTACAATTGCAGGGATGACATCAGGATGTCCTCTCCACAATCTGGTACCAGAGTAGAATGACCTGGTATATACAGGAAACTGGGAGCAGGCGTATAACCGTTTACATAAGACTAATAATTTCCCAGAGTTCACATCAAGGGTCTGCCCGGCACTTTGTGAAAAGGCATGTACCTGTGGACACTGGGGAGACCCGGTATCTGTAAGGGATAACGAGCATGGAATCATAGAGACAGCCTATGAAAAAGGCTATGCAGCACCAAAGCCACCAAAGGTCAGAACAGGCAAAAAGGTTGCAATCATAGGCTCTGGCCCATCAGGACTTGCAGCAGCAGACCAGCTCAACCAGAGAGGGCATGATGTGACAGTATATGAGAGAGAGGACAGACTCGGCGGACTACTCATGTATGGTATTCCAAACATGAAGCTGGAAAAGCACATCATAGACAGAAAAATCGAGGTAATGAAGGCAGAGGGCGTACACTTTGTCACAAGCTGCAATGTAGGTGTAGACATTAAACCAGCACAGTTATATAAGGAATACGACAGGGTAATTCTTTGCTGTGGAGCCAAGAACCCAAGAGATATAAAGGCAGCAGGAAGAGACGCAGAGGGCATATACTTTGCAGTAGATTATCTGACACAGAACACAAGGAGCCTCTTAAACTCAGATTTAAAGGACGGTAAATTTGTATCTGCAAAGGGCAAAAACGTGGTAATCATCGGAGGCGGCGATACAGGAAACGACTGTGTCGGAACTGCAATCCGCCAGGGCGCAAAATCAGTTGTCCAGCTTGAGATGATGCCTTGCCCACCAGCAGAGCGAGCAGCAAACAATCCATGGCCAGAGTGGCCAAAAATCCTTAAGACTGATTATGGTCAGGAGGAAGCCATTGCAATGTTTGGCAATGACCCTCGTGTATACCAGACAACAGTCAAGGAATTTCACAAGGACAAAAATGGAAAGCTAAAGAGCATCACAATCGTTAAGCTTGAGAGCAAAAAGGATGAAAAGACAGGCAGGATATCAATGGTAGAAGTAGCTGGAAGTGAGAAAAACATCCCGGCAGAGCTTGTTCTCATCGCAGCAGGCTTCCTTGGCACAGAAAGCTATGTGGCAAAGGCATTTGGAGTGGAGCTTACAGACCGCACAAATGTAGCCACAAAGGAAGGCAGCTATGCTACATCTGTTAAGAATGTGTATGTTGCAGGCGATAACAGGAGAGGTCAGTCTCTGGTGGTCTGGGCTATCAGGGAAGGACGAGAAGTGGCAAGAGAAGTGGATGAGAGTTTGATGGGGTATTCTTATTTGTCGATACAGTAGGAAATTGGATATTAGATAGGATGGAACCGATGTCAGGGTGGTCTTGGCATCGGTTTTGTTTTACTGGTCAAAATAGGGC
>CAVFAM010000355.1:0-12872 GCA_963620375.1 Bacteroidaceae bacterium | reverse complement strand
GTGAGATAAACAGGGACAAAATTGATAAAAATACAAGACTTGTTGCAAATCCGGGCTGCTATACAACCTGCTCAATCCTTACAGCTTATCCACTTGTAAAGGAAGGTCTTATTGACCCTGACACTTTGATTATTGATGCAAAATCAGGTACATCCGGAGCTGGAAGAGGAGCTAAGACCCCTAACCTTTTCTGTGAGGTAAATGAGAATATGAAGGCATATGGCGTGACAAGCCACAGACACACTCCTGAGATTGAGGAGCAGCTTGGCTATGCTGCTGGAAAAGAAATTATGGTGAATTTCACACCACACCTTGTTCCTATGAACAGGGGTATTCTTGCCACAGAGTATGCTTCACTGAATAAAAAGCCGGATGGTACATATCCTACCTATGATGAGGTCAAGGCTGCCTATGACAAGTATTATGCTGATGAAAAGTTTGTCAGGGTACTCAAAAAGGGTGTATGTCCTGAGACCAAGTGGGTTGAGGGCAGCAACTATGTGGATGTGAATTTTGTTATTGATGAGAGAACTGGCAGAGTTGTGATGATGGGGGCTCTTGACAATCTGGTGAAGGGCGCCGCAGGCCAGGCAGTCCAGAATATGAACCTCTTATTTGGATTTGACGAGGCAGAGGGCTTAAATCTGGTTCCAATGTTCCCATAAGGAATATGTGCCATATGGAAATGCTGTGTTTCTTTAAGATGTACGGAGAAGTTTAACAATAAGGAATATTTGTATATATATGAATAAAGATAATAAAAATAATGACAATTTAGATTATGAAATCAGGCTTATGACAATCGATGACTACGAGGAGGTACATGCTCTCTGGATGAGCATCCATGGCTTTGGAATCAGAAGTATTGATGACTCAAGAGAGGGCGTGGAGCGGTTTTTGAAGCGCAATCCTACTACAAGTGTGGTGGCTGTGGTGAATGATAAAATCGTCGGTGCAATCCTCTGTGGCCATGATGGCAGAAGAGGCTGTCTCTACCATGTGTGCGTGCATGAGGATTACAGAAAGCATGGCATAGGCAAGTCCATGGCAGTTGCCTGCATGAGAGCCTTACAGGCGGAGCAGATAAACAAGGTCAATATCATAGCCTTTAAATCAAATGAGATTGGTAATCATTTCTGGCAGGAAGAGGGATGGACCTTCAGGGATGACCTAAACTACTATGATTTTACCCTGAATGAGACAAATATAACTAATTTTAATAAATAGCCGGCAATGACTAATATTTAAATATAAAGCGAGGAGACAGATATGGAAGAAAAAAACATGGATAAGATACTGGAAAAGGCAGAGGTGCTGATTGAGGCGTTGCCATACATACAGAGATTTAACCGCAAGATTATTGTTGTAAAGTACGGCGGTTCTGCTATGGTTGACGAGACATTGAAAAAGCAGGTGATTCAGGATGTCACACTCTTAAAGCTGGTAGGCTTTAAGCCTATTATCGTACACGGCGGTGGCAAGGAAATCAGCCGCTGGGTAGGCAAGGTCGGCATGGAGCCTGTCTTTGTAAATGGCTTGAGAAAAACTGATGCAGACACCATGGAAATCGCCGAGATGGTCTTAAACAAAGTAAACAAGTCTCTGGTTAAGCTGGTTGAGGAGCTTGGCGTAAACGCTATAGGTATAAGCGGCAAGGATGGCGGACTCTTAAAGGTAAAGAAGAAGCTGTCGAACGGAGAGGATATAGGCTTTGTAGGCGAGATTACAGAGGTCAATCCAAAGATTATCCATGACCTTCTGGAGAAGGATTTTCTTCCTATTATCTGCCCTATTGGTATGGATGATGAGTACAATACATACAATATTAATGCTGATGATGCAGCCTGCGCCATTGCCCGTGCTGTTGAGGCTGAAAAGCTTGCTTTCCTGACTGATATTGAGGGTGTATACAAGAATCCGGAGGATAAGAATTCTCTCATATCAGAGCTTACAGTCTCAGAGGCAAAGGAGCTGATTACAGATGGCTTTATCGGTGGAGGCATGCTTCCTAAATTAAATAACTGTATTGATGCGATTGAAAATGGTGTATCCCGTGTGCATATTCTGGACGGACGTATTGCACACTGCCTCTTGCTTGAGATATTTACTAACAAGGGAATCGGTACAGCAATCTTAGATGACAAGGAGGCAAAATTCTTCAATGAATAAGCAGGAATATATAAACGAAGCGGAAAATGACCTTTTACACACATACAACAGATTTGGACTGGTTTTAGACCATGGAGAGGGTGTGTATCTGTATGATACAGATGGCAGAAAATATCTGGATTTTGCAGCAGGAATAGCTGTCTGTGCCTTAGGCTACAGCAATGAAGCCCACAAGACAGCCCTCAAAAATCAGGTTGACGCATTATTGCACACCTCAAACCTCTATTACAATCCACCGATTATCAAGGCGGCAGAGGCTGTCATAAAAGCCAGTGGCATGGATAGGGTGTTCTTTACAAACAGTGGAACAGAGGCAATCGAGGGAGCCATAAAGGCTGCCAAGAAATATGCCTTTACAAGGGATGGGCATGCAGGACATGAGATAATCGCCATGAAGCATTCATTTCATGGCAGGAGCATAGGCGCCCTGTCTGTCACTGGAAATGCCCACTACCAGGAGCCTTTTGAGCCGCTTATGCCGGGAGTTAAATTCGCAGATTATAATGATTTAGAGAGCGTTAAAGCCCTTGTTACAGACAAGACCTGTGCCATTATCATGGAGACTGTTCAGGGCGAGGGTGGTATATATCCTGCTGATGCAGACTTCTTACAGGGAGTCAGACAGCTCTGTGATGATAATGATATTCTCCTTATCCTTGATGAGATTCAGTGTGGCATGGGACGTACAGGAAAGATGTTTGCATGGCAGAATTATGGAGTGAAGCCTGATATTATGACATCAGCCAAGGCTCTGGGCTGTGGAGTGCCTGTGGGAGCCTTTATGATGACCCAGAAGGTGGCTGATAAGTCACTGGCACCGGGAGACCATGGCACAACCTATGGCGGCAACCCATTTGTAGGAGCAGCAATTTCTGCTGTGTTTGAGCAGTTTGAGGCGCTTAACATATTAGACCATGTAAATGAGCTGACACCATATCTTGAAGCAGAGCTTGATAAGCTTGTGGATAAATATGACTGCCTCACAGCCAGAAGAGGAAAAGGCTTTATGCAGGGGCTTGAGTGTACTCTGCCTGTAGGCCAGGTATCTGCCAAAGCCCTTGAAAAGGGACTTATCGTGATAACAGCAGGCAGCAATGTGCTCAGATTTGTGCCGCCGCTTGTTATTGAAAAAGCTGACATAGATGAGATGATAAGGCTTCTTTCCCAGACTTTAGATGAAATGCTTTTGAAATAGACTTGTAATATTTGCAAAAAGTCTGTAAAATGGTATAAACATCAAGTCTCCTTGAAAAAGGAGAAAATATGAAAAAATTAACAATTATAAAGACAGGAATACTATGCATATTTGTGTGCATGGTTTTCTTGGGTTGTGGAGCAAAGAATAGTCCGGAGTATTACAGTTCACTGTCTGAGAGTGGGCTGGATTCTGAAAATGGAGAAGCTGACACAGAAAACAGGCTGGATGGTGAAGCCGATGGTACAGAAGCTGGTGTAAACCAAAACACATCAGCGGATGATACTGTGGGCTCAAATACATCTGACTTGTGCGTGTATGTCTGTGGAGAGGTTATGAGTCCGGGAGTCTATACTTTATCAGATGGAGCCAGGGTATGCGATGCAATCGAGCTTGCCGGAGGCTTTACAGAGTCTGCGGCGATGGATTATCTCAATCAGGCAGAGTATGTGGCGGATTCCCAAAAGCTGTATGTACCCTCGCAGGCTGAGGTGACAAAGCTTATAGAAGAGGGCATTGGTTTTCATGATGGAAGCAGCCAGAGCCCTGGGGCAGATGTATCGCAGACAGCAGATGCAGCCAGCGCAGGTAAAATCAACATTAACACTGCCAGTGTGTCAGAGCTTACCACTATCACAGGAATAGGTGAGACCAGGGCTAAGGCTATAGTTGATTACCGCACGGAGCATGGCAGCTTTAAGGATACTAAGGATATTACCGGTGTTTCCGGGATTGGTGACGCAACCTACGAGAAGATAAAAGAAAGTATATGTGTTAATTAAATAAATGAAAGCAGGTTGAGGGAGAAAGCATGGCAAAAAAAGTCCTTGTTGTAGATGATGAAAAATTAATAGTAAAGGGTATCAGGTTCAGTCTTGAGCAGGATGGCATGGAGGTTGATTGCGCATACGATGGCGAGGAGGCCTTTAATCTGGCAAAGGAAAACCAGTATGATATGATACTTCTTGATATTATGTTGCCAAAGATGGATGGCTTTGAGGTGTGTCAGGCGATTAGGGAGTTCTCGGATGTTCCGATTATCATGCTCACAGCAAAGGGCGATGATATGGATAAGATACTTGGACTTGAATATGGCGCAGATGATTATATCACTAAGCCTTTTAATATCCTTGAGGTCAAGGCGAGAATAAAGGCTATAATGAGACGTACATCTCCTGCCAAGCCAAAGACAGCGGACAATTCCGTGATTGAAAAGGGGGATTTAAAGCTTGACTGCGAGAGCAGGAGACTGTTTATCCTTGGTAATGAGATAAACCTGACGGCCAGAGAGTTTGAGCTGCTTGAGCTTATGGTTAAAAACGAAAACAAGGTCTACAGCAGGGAGAACCTTCTCACCATGGTATGGGGACAGGACTATCCGGGAGACGTGAGAACTGTTGATGTACATGTACGGCGTCTGCGTGAAAAGATAGAAGTAAACCCAAGTGAGCCAAAGTATGTTCACACTAAATGGGGAGTTGGCTACTACTATAATCAGAAATAGCAGGAAGGATATTGATGCATAAGAACATACGCTTTTTAGATTTTCTTAAAAGCTTAAAATTCAGATTTATTATTTTAATAACAGCTATGATTGTGATTCCGGGAGTACTTCTGTGCTTTGGAATTCTCAATTCATATGAGGCGAGGGCTGTGTCTATCCGTGAGAGTGAGGTCTTAAGCCAGGCAAAGATACTGGCAAACCAGATTGCCACAAGTGATTATCTGACAAACGACGGCAGTGACTCTCTGGAGCTTAAAGCCAAAGTGGATATGCTGACCACGATTTATGACGGAAGAGTTATAGTTGTGGATGATGAATTTAAGATTATCACAGATACATATAATCTGGATGATAACAAGACAATTATTTCCAAAGAGGTAGTAAAGAGCTTTTCGGGAGAACAGACTGTCAATTATGATTCAGAAAACCACTATATTGAGCTTTCTATCCCTATTACAAATCCGGATGATGAAAAGAGTGCAGTGATGGGCGTTATGGTTGTCAGTGTATCTACGGACAATATTGTGCTCAATCTTGCATACCTTTCCCAGATTGCCATTATCATAGAGGTTATATTGGCTGCGGTTGCCCTTTTCCTTGGCATATTTGCAACCATCAAGATGCTAAAGCCTTTTGGCAGGCTGTCATCTGGAATTGAGGATATTAAGACCGGATATGGTGAGTATAATCTTGAGATAAACGATTACACAGAGACCAGAAAGATATGTGAGGATATTAATTCCATGCTTTCAAGCATGAAGGTTATGGATGATTCCAGACAGGAATTTGTATCAAATGTGTCCCATGAGCTGAAGACTCCGCTTACATCTATGAAGGTGCTGGCAGATTCTATTAACAGCATGGGGGATGAGGCTCCGAAGGAGCTTTATCAGGAATTCATGGGGGATATCACAAACGAAATCGAGAGGGAGACAAAGATTATCAACGACCTGCTCTCCCTTGTCAAGATGGATAAGTCCTCAGCTGACCTCAATATCGAGACAGTCAATATCAATGAATTAATCGAGCAGATATTAAAGAGACTTCAGCCTATTGCGGAGAAGCAGCAGGTCGAGGTGGTGCTTGAGAGCTTCAGACCAGTAACTGCTGAGGTGGATGAGGTCAAGCTTTCTCTTGCAATTACAAACCTTGTGGAAAATGCTATCAAATATAACAAAAATGATGGCGAGGGCTGGGTGCATGTATCCCTTAATGCAGACCACCAGTATTTTTACCTCAAGGTGGAGGATTCCGGCATGGGAATACCGGAAGAGTCCTTAGAACATATATATGAGAGATTTTATCGGGTGGATAAATCTCACTCAAGAGAGATTGGTGGTACAGGACTTGGTCTTGCCATAACCAGAAACTCAATCCTTATGCACAGGGGTGCCATAAAGGTACACAGTATGCTGGGAGAGGGAACTACCTTTGATGTGAGAGTGCCGCTTAATTATATTGCGTAGGAGAGGAATATGAAGAAAAAAATATCTATTATTGCAATGATTTTATGCCTCTTGCTATGTACAAGCTCCTGTGGCAGTAACAGTGAGGGGGCAAAATATCAGGTGTATTATCTTGATATGGATGAGACAAGTATAACGGGTGTAGACTACGAGCTTAAGGCGGATGAGAAGAATCCTGTAGCTATGGTTGACGAATTGCTTGCAGCAATGAAGGAGACTCCGGATGATACAGGACTCAGGGCTACCCTGCCTGAGGATGTGGAGGTGCTTGACCATTCTGAGAATGGTTATCTTGTCACAATCAATTTTAACTCAGCCTATTATGAGATGGATAAGACTGAGGAGGTGCTTGTAAGGGCAGCTATAGTAAAGACAATATCCCAGGTGAAGGAATACAGCTATGTATCATTTACAGTCGATTCCTCTCCGCTTATGAATGAGGATGGGGAGCTGATCGGCAGCATGAATGCAGACAGCTTTGTTGAGAACCCTGGTGAGCAGATAAATACCAGCCAGGAGGTAACTCTTACCCTGTATTTTTCTGACGATACAGGCACTAAACTTGTGAAGAAAAACAGGGTGGTGCATTACAGCACTAATATTTCCCTTGAGAAGCTTGTCATGGAGCAGCTCATATATGGACCAAACGGAAGCAATGTAAAGGCTACAGTGCCATCTGTGAGCAAGCTGATTAATATATCGGTTGCAGACGGAATATGCTATGTGAGTCTTGACGATAACTTTAAAAACAATTTAAACAATCAGATAACTGAGCAGGTAATTCTGTATTCTATAGTGGATTCCCTTGCGTCACTGCCAGAGGTGAACAAGGTGCAGATTTCGATAAATGGAGATACAAGCGGAAAGCTCATGTATAATTATGATTTGGCAGTTATGTATGAGCCGGACGAGTCGCTTGTGGCAGGTGATGAGGCTCAGGAGGCTGTCACAGAGGAAGTGGAGGTAGAGGATAATCAGTAAGCGTCCGATGGTGATGCTCGGGATTATTTATCTGCTGGGGATAATGCTTTGCAGTACAGGAAATATCGTCTACGCCTTAGCCTGCGTGATATTGGTTTCCTGTATGTGCTCTGGACTGATTAGGCACAGGAGCTGGAAAAGACTTGTGGTGTGGAGTCTTATGATTTTTGCCATCTTTTCCCTCTCCTGTGTGAGATACCGGTATGAGAGCACAAGGAGAGAAGCATATCTGACACAGATATATGATGGGGAAACGGTAACTGTATGGGGAGAGATATACAGAAAAGAGTATAAAAACAACAGCTGCAATGTATACATATCAAAGGCTGTGGTTGATTTTGGTGAGGGGATGATTCCCTGCAATGATATTCTTATCTATTTGGGTTCTGATGATTGTTCAATCGGTGATATTCTCAGAGTTGATGGAAAAATTAAGGCTTTTGCGACTGCGACAAATGAGGGAGAGTTCGATTTAAGGCAGTTTTATTTGTCACAGAAAATCGATATGGCAGTAAAAGGTCAAGTGTACAATATATTAGCGGATGGTGGTTATTCTATCGGAGGCTTCCGTTATGGGGAATGGCTCTATGAGGTGAGGAGTAACCTTGTAAAATCCCTTGGGAATATAACAGATGAGGTGACATCAGGAATACTGTGCTCCATGATACTTGGGGATAAGACTCTGATAGATGCTGACATCAAGAGCCTGTATCAGGCTTCTGGAATATCGCATATACTGGCTATATCAGGGCTCCATATCTCCATAATAGGAGCGGGGCTGTACAGGCTGATGCGCAAAAAGGGAGTATCGTTTTTTACAGCGCAGCTGGTAGCTGGAGTGACTATACTGGCATATGGCTTTATGACTGGAAATGCCATATCCACGAGAAGGGCAGTCTGTATGTTTGTGCTTATGACCTTTGCAAACACTCTGGGCAGGAGCTATGATATGCTTAACGCTCTGGGGCTTGCAGTGCTTATTATACTTATAGATAATCCCTTTGCTGTGGAGTATGCAGGCTTTGTATTTTCTGTTGTGGCGATACTTGCCATAGGTCTTGTAGTGCCTTTCTTTGCAGAAAAGGGCTGTATAGTAAAGAGTGGCAGACAGGATAGGAAAGGGAACAGGACTGGCAGGCTGTTTGCTATAAAAGAAAGCCTGCTCAGTGGTCTTGCAATTCAGCTTACCACACTTCCTCTGGTCAGCTTTTACTATTATGAGATACCAGCCTATGCTATATTTTTAAATGTGCTCATATTGCCTCTTTTAAATATCCTGTTTATATCCGGGCTGTCAGCCGCCATTATAGGGCTTAAATGTACATGGCTTGCCAGATTTGTGATTGTGCCTGCGAGAGCGGTTTTGAAGCTCTATGAGACGCTGTGCAGTACCACAATGAGGCTTCCGCAGTCACAGATAATAACAGGAAAGCCCCAGACAGGGAAAATTATATTGTATTATGCCATATTAGGAGCAGGACTATTTATTTTAAAATCCCTGCACACAAGAGAAAAATATGGTCATATGAGACTTATCAGGGTTAGTCTTACAGTATTCCTGTGCCTTATACTGTTAAGCCACAGAAGTATAGGCTTTGAGATAGACATGCTGGATGTGGGGCAGGGCGATGGAATATATATATCTACAAGTGAGAACTATAATTTATTTATAGATGGTGGCAGCACCAGTGAGAGCCAGCTGGGCAGGTATACTATACTTCCTTTTCTTAAATCCAAGGGTGCGAGAAAAATTGACTACTGGTTTATAAGCCATGCTGACAAGGACCACATCAGTGCAGTAGAGGATGTGCTTGCTTCAGGCTATCGGGTGGAAAACTTTGTGATAGCCCAGGGTGCCTTAAGGGATGAGTCCATGATTGGTCTGGTGGAGGGTATTGAGACCTATGGCTGTCATATAATCCTTATGGGTAAGGGGGATGTCATTGATTTTGGGGATAGCAGGATTAGCTGTATTTATCCTGTGGCGGATGAAAATTCCGACGGTGATTTCAGCGAAAACAGTGCTGACAGAAACGATATATGCCTGTCGTTCATATATCAGGACATGGATTTTAAGGGGATTTTCTGCGGAGATATATCTGGCGATGTGGAGAGAGGTATATTGAGGGAATGTGATGAGACCCTGCTTGGCGGCGTAGACCTGTACAAGGTTAATCATCATGGCTCCAGATATTCAAGCACAAGTGAATGGCTTGACATGCTTAAGCCGGAGGCCTCTGTCATATCATGCGGGGCAAAAAATATGTACGGACATCCTTCTGATGAAGCGATAGAGAGGCTTCAGGAGGTGGATAGTCAAATATACATTACCAGAGATTCCGGTGAGATAAGCATAAGGAAAAAGGATGGAGTAATGCTCATATCTCTTTTTAATGAGAAAAGCGAAGAGATAAAATGACCCAAATCAAATAGACAATATAGGTGGAGAATTATATAATAGACTTATGAAAACAATAGACAATGATATTAAAGACGGACGAATTAAAAAAGCATATTTATTATACGGTGAGGAAAGATACCTTATCCGTCAGTACAGGGATAAGTTGAAAAATGCCATAGTATCATCTGATGACAATATGAATTTCTCAAGCTTTGAGGGGGCAGATGTCAACCAGAAGGAAATCATAGACCTGGCGGAGACCCTTCCTTTTTTTGCAGAAAAAAGACTTATCCTGATAGAGGATACAGGCTTATTTAAAAAGGGTGGCGAGGATTTGGCGGAATATCTGCCTACAGCACCTGATACTACATTTTTTGTGTTTGTGGAGGAAGAGGTTGATAAGAGGTCAAAGCTCTATAAGGCAATAGCAAAAAGCGGTGGAAATGCAGTAGAGTTTTCAACCCAGACAGATGATACACTTGCCAGATGGGTAGGCAGCAGGATAAAAAAGGAAGGCAAGGGCATGACCCAGGCAGCCTACAATCTGTTTATCGCCAAAACCGGTACAGATATGGAAAATATAGACAAGGAGCTTGAAAAGCTTCTGTGCTATTGCATGGAGAAGGACACCATAGAAGAGGCTGATGTGGAGGCTGTCACGACAGAGCAGATTCAGAACAAGGTCTTTGACATGGTGGATGCTATATCAAGCCATAATCAGAAGAAAGCACTTGATTTGTACTATGACCTGCTGGCACTTAAGGAGCCTGCGATGAGGATTATGTATCTGATTACCAGGCAGTTTCATCTGCTTATGATAGTTAAGTCTATGAGCAGCAGAGGTTTTGGAAACAAGGATATTGCTTCAAAGGCAGGCTGTCCTGAGTGGGCAGTCAGAAAATATCAGGCACAGGGCAGGGGATATTCACTGGAGCAGTTAAAGAAGGCTGTGAGGGACGGCGTCTCATATGAGGAGGCTGTGAAAACCGGCCAGATGAATGACCAGCTTGCGGTTGAAATGTTTATTGTTCAATATTCAAAATAAAAAAATAAAAAAAGAACTGTGGAATGACGGTACCACAGTTCTTTTTTTATATTTATTATTTATTAAGCTACGCTGTTAACAAGTTTGCTTAAACGAGAAACTTTTCTAGCTGCGTTGTTCTTGTGGTAAACGCCCTTAGAGCAAGCGCTCTCGATTACAGAAGTTGCATTTACTAATGCAGCCTGTGCAGCAGCCTTATCGTTTGCAGCTACAGCAGCCTCTACCTTCTTAATAGAAGTCTTAACTTCAGATCTGATAGCTTTGTTTCTTGCAGCCTTTGTCTCTGTAACTAAAATTCTTTTCTTTGCAGATTTAATGTTAGCCAACTCGTACACCTCCAAATTCAAATTCAAATGTAAAATGTTCCGAAACAGACACGGACGCTTCGTCACACACTAGAATATAATATTCTATGTCTATTACTCTGTCAATACATAAATTGAAAAAAATTGTAAAAAATAATTTGTAGACTATTTGAATATGATATATGGGAGGCTGTAATTTTGTCAAGCGAAGCATTTAGTGGTAGAACAGACCTGGCTCTTGAGACCCAGGAGCGGATGAAGCAGAAAAAGATGGATTTGCGGGGCGTGAGATTTGAAGAAAAAAAGCGTGAGAATGGAATTGTCGTGAGCCTTGTATCTATAGAGACGGAAAATGCTGTGAAGGCTGCCGGACGCCCCAAGGGAAAGTATATAACTATTGAAGCTCCCCAGATGTCTACAGATGACAAGGATTACCACAGGGAGGTATCGGAGGAGTTTGCGGTAGTCCTTACAGAACTTCTTGAAAATGAGTGCAGGAGGGACTCCTATTCTGTGCTTGTGGTGGGGCTTGGCAACAGGGAAGTGACACCAGATGCACTGGGACCGCAGGTTGTAGACAATTTATTCATTACCCGGCATATACTTATGGAGTATGGTAGATATGCGTTTGGAAACAGTGACGTAAATAAAATCAGCGGACTGGTTCCGGGAGTTATGGCACAGACCGGCATGGAAAGCCTTGAGATTATAAGGGGAGTAGTGAGGGAGACAAAGCCTGACATTGTCATCACAATTGATGCTCTTGCTGCAAGGAGCATGAAAAGGCTGGGCAGGACTATCCAGCTCACAGATACAGGCATTGTGCCCGGAAGCGGTGTAGGAAATCACAGGAATGCCATCAACAAAGAAAATCTGGGTGTGCCTGTTATCTCTATTGGAATACCAACCGTTGTAGATGCAGTGACGATTGTTGCGGATGCGGTGAATACAAACCGTGAGATGACTGAGAAGATAATGTCACCTCAGTTAAACGGAATGTTTGTAACGCCTAAAAATATAGATGACACAATCAAACAGCTGGGATTTTTGATATCGGAGGGACTTAATATTGCGTTCTCGAAGGAGTAGCTTTTATGGCAGGTATATTATTACTCTGGCAATTGTGATATTTGCAGGATATATGACAGTATGCTGCGCAGATGAAAATACGGATGAACAGGGAAAAAACGATGAGGAGACTGTGATATTAGAGGATGAGAGCAGTCTGGGAGAGCTTGGCTATGAAACTCTCATGGGGATGGAGAATGAGAACCAGACCGCAGATATTGTAAATGCAGACAGCAGTGACGTGGATTCCTATGAGACAGTGGCGGAAAATAATTCAGCCTATCTTACTGAGCTTCAAAATGAAGAGCTGCAAAGGCAGATGGAAAAGGAAAACAATGCAGGACTTGAGCTTGCAAAGCTAAATGATGTGGACTATTTGAGGCAGAATTATTTTCAGTGCGACAGCACTACCACCATAGATTCCTCTGAGCTGAATGCGGAGAAGCTTTTGGGAATGGATATGAGCGTGGACAAAAATCCGGATGCGCCCACCATTCTTATTTACCACACCCATTCCCAGGAGGGCTATGTGGATTCGGTGGAGGGAGACCTGTCTACAGGCGTTGTGGGTGTTGGAGAGTATCTTGCCCAGCTTCTGCGGGAAAAATACGGATATAACGTGCTCCACCATGAGGGGGTATATGACAAGGGGGACAGGGATCACGCCTATTCTAATTCACTCCCCTGCATAGAACAGCTTATGAAGGACAATCCTTCAATCCAGCTTGTGATTGACCT
>CAVFAM010000354.1:3385-9036 GCA_963620375.1 Bacteroidaceae bacterium | reverse complement strand
CACATGGTTTCTCAAGTCCTTGAGATTATAATCCTCATCATATATATCCTGACCATTGTAGTATATATGTCCTGAGGTCGCCTTTAAGAGTCCGTTTAAGTGCTGAATCAGTGTGGACTTTCCAGAGCCTGTATGCCCGATAATTCCTATGAATTCTCCGTCATTTATTTCCAAACTTACGTTTTTTAACGCCTGCACCTTGTATGCAGAATCCTCGCTATAGCAATAGCTTACCTTATCTACGATTATTGACATATTATTTCACTCTCATAATTGCGTCTACCAGTTCTTCTCTTGTGAGTATACCAGCTGGTATATCCACGCCGCTTTTTCTCAGCTCATCTGCAAGCAGTGTAACCTGTGGCACATCCAGACGATGCTCTTTTAATTCCTCCACCCTTGAGAAAATCTCTCTAGGTGTACCGTCCATGATGATTTGCCCCTTTTCCATGACATATACATAGTCAGCGTTTACCACCTCTTCCATGTAGTGGGTGATGAGAAGAATTGTGACGCCCTTTTTCTTATTCAGCTCATGGGCTGTGGCGATAACCTCTTTACGCCCATTCGGGTCAAGCATGGCTGTAGGCTCATCAAACACTATGCACTTTGGCTCCATGGCAACCACTCCTGCGATTGCGACTCTCTGCTTCTGTCCGCCTGAGAGCTTATTAGGTGAATGTGCCCTGTATTTTGTCATACCCACAGTTGCAAGGGCATGGTCTACTCTCTGCCATATCTCATCTGTCGGGACGCCGATATTTTCCGGACCAAATCCCACATCCTCCTCCACAACGCTGGCTATAATCTGGTTGTCAGGGTTCTGGAACACCATTCCTGCACTTCTTCGCACAGGAATGACATTCTCCTCCTCTGATACGTCCATTCCGTCAACCCAGATTGTCCCCTCACTTGCTGATAAAAGGGCATTGATATGCTTTGCAAGTGTGGATTTTCCAGAGCCATTGTGGCCTAAAATGGCTATAAACTGTCCCTCTTTTACGTCCAAATCCACATGGTCAAGTGCTGTGGTTATTGACTCCACATTGCCTTCCTCGTCCCTGCGGAAAAACTCATGTACTAAATTTTTTGTCTTAATTATTCCCATATTAATCTTCCCAGCGCAGTCTGTGCAGCTGTCCCTCTAGTTTCATGTGGTCAAAATTGTTCTGTCTGAGTGCCTCGTACAGGACAATGGCAACAGAATTCGACAGATTGAGTGAACGGGTCTCTCCAATCATAGGGATTCTGATGCAGGTATCAGGATTTTCCTTCAGGATTTCCTCTGGTATGCCAGCACTCTCCTTGCCAAACATGATATAGCAGTCCGGCTCAAAGTGTGCATCGGAATACACATGACGTCCCTTGGTGGTGGCATAATAAATCCTGGCACCTGGATTTCTCTGGCAGAAATCCTCCCAGTCCACATATGTTGTCACATCCAGGTCTTTCCAATAATCCATGCCTGCTCTCTTAAGTGCCTTATCTGATATGGAAAATCCAAGCGGCTCGATTAAATGAAGCCTTGTGCCTGTAGCATAGCAGGTACGGCCTATGTTTCCTGTGTTTGCAGGAATTTCAGGCTCATATAATACAATGTTAAGATTTGCCATTACTTTTTCTCCCGAAGCTCTGTAATAAACTGTTCTATTCTGTCCAGAGCAATTCTCAAATTATCTATTGAATATGCGTATGATATTCTGACAAAGCCCTCACCAGACGCACCAAAGGCTGTACCTGGTACTACCGCAACCTTCTTGCTCTTGAGCAGCTCATTTGCAAACTCGTCAGATGTCATGCCAAATTCCTTTATACAAGGGAAAGCGTAAAATGCTCCAAACGGCTCAAAGCACTCAAGTCCCATCTCCTTAAATCTGTGAAGCAGATAGCGTCTCCTCTGGTTGTACTGCTCACGCATCATCTCTACATCAGCATCACCGTTTTTAAGTGCCTCAACCGCAGCATACTGGCTTGTTGTAGGCGCACACATGATTGCAAACTGGTGAATCTTTAACATCTGCTTTATTACTTCCCTTGGTCCGCAGGCATAGCCCAGTCTCCAGCCTGTCATGGCATGGGACTTTGAAAATCCATTGATAAGGATGGTTCTCTCCTTCATGCCTGGAAGGGATGCTATTGACACATGGCCTTCATTTTCCAGATACGTAAGCTCTGAGTATATCTCATCACTGAGCACAAACAGATCATTTTCAATTACGACCTCTGCGATTGCCTCAAGGTCTTTTCTCTCCATAATAGCGCCTGTAGGGTTATTAGGGAAAGGCATAATCAGAATCTTACTCTTTGGTGTGATTGCAGCCTTAAGCTCCTCCGCTGTGAGTCTGAACTCGTTCTCAGCCTTAAGCTCAAGTGGTACAGGAGTTCCATTTGCAAGAACTGTACAAGGCACATATGACACATAGCTTGGCTGTGGAATAATAACCTCATCCCCTGGGTCAAGCATGGCACGCAGTGCCACATCAATTGCCTCACTGCCTCCGACTGTGACAAACATCTCTCCGTTGTAGTCATAGTCCAAATCGTATTTTCTGTTTAAAAACTTTGCAATCTCAATCTTTAATTCCTTGAGTCCTGCATTTGATGTATAGAAGGTCTTGCCCTTTTCCAGGGAATATATACCCTCGTCTCTTATATGCCATGGGGTATCAAAGTCCGGCTCTCCTACTCCAAGTGAGATAGCATCCTCCATCTCGCTTACGATGTCAAAAAACTTACGGATACCTGATGGCTGAATCTCTGTTATTGTTTTTGAAAGTGGATTTCTCATTAGCCCATCATTATCCTTTCGTCTTTTGTAGGTGCTGTCATTACTGTTCCATGATCCTTGTACTTCTTTAAGATGAAGTTGGTCTTGGTAGAAAGTACCTGATCCAGTGTTGAAAGCTTATTTGTTACGAATGAAGAGACCTCTCTGAGTGTCTTGCCCTCAAGAGTAACCATAAGGTCAAAGCCTCCTGAGATTAAGTAAACTGAGTTTACCTCCGGATAGTTGTATATTCTCTCAGCGATATTGTCAAAGCCCATGCCCCTCTGTGGTGTCACTCTGACCTCTATCATTGCTGATACCTTCTCGATGCCCACCTTATCCCAGTCGATAAGTGTGTGGTATCCACAGATGATATTTTCCTTTTCCATTGCCTCAAGCTCGTTTGCTACAGCTACCTCATCAACGCCAAGCATGATTGCAAGCTCTTTTAAATCTATTCTGCTGTTTTTCTCTATAAAAGTAAGAATTTTTTCTCTCATATCTGTCACCTTTCATTTAAACACTTTGTAGATTTCATCCGTCTGGGCAGTCTCTAAGAATCTTCTTTCCTCTCCCTGTATGAGCACCCTGTCGTTGCTGTCTGTCGCAACTCCGATTATGGCTGCCATACCGCCTGCTCCTGTAATCTCCCGCACAATTTTATTGCCATCCTTTGATGCAATAAGCAGGCATCCCTGCGACATGAGCTTATAAGGATTTATGTCAAAAAATTCACTGATTTCAACTGTCTCCTGACGAATAGGAATCTTTTTCAAATCTATATCCAGTCCGACACCGGCTGCTTCTGCCATCTCCCAAAGAGCTGCAAATATTCCGCCCTCTGACACAGATAGCATTGCGTCTGCGCCAGACTGTACGGCGACTGCAGCCTCCGAGATAATCGGAAGATACTCGATATACTTCTTCGCCTTGTCTATGAAAGGAAGGCTGTACCTGGTCTTAAGCTCCTCTTCACGCTCTTCTGCAAGCAGGGCTGTACCCTCAAGTCCCACATAGTTTACAGTTATTATATCCATGCCTGCTGCAAGCTTAGATGGGTATGTATGTCTCTCTCCCTGCTTTCCTATACAGGTGCAGGTAACTACAAAGGTCTTGCAGGCTCTTGTAACCACAGAATCAACCTGCATGAGCTTAACTCCAAGCCTGCCACAGGCTGTATCCAAGGCTTTGACAAGCTCCCTGAAATCCGCCTCATTTGCAAGTGTTGGTATCATTACAGAGACTGTCAGACCAACCGGTATAGCTCCTGTCTGTGCGACTGCATTCACTGCCCTGCAGACAGCAATTATGGCAAAGGTATCCTTATCCTTTATATCAAAATCAAAGCTTTTTGACGCTGTCACAGTATTGCCTGTGACGGCAAAGTCCTCGCCTACATCTGCTGCTTTTATGCAATCATTATTTTCACTATGAAGTTGTTTAAGTACAGAGCGCTTATATATGGACTCTGATATTTTTCCATTCTTCATATATATATCCTTATTTACATAAAACCTGCCACTGGCAGCTTCTCTGGATGCATGGCAACTGGCAGCTTTTATTGCATACTTTGGCATATACAAGTATAAGGCTGACCCCGATTTTCCCGGAGCAGCCTGTCTTGTTCTCTTTATTGAGCCTGCTGTGCAGCATCACCAGTTGTGGTAGTAGTTGTTGTATCTGTACTTCCAGCATCTGTCGAAGTTGTAGTGTCTGTTGTTGTGGTAGTATCTGTTGTAGTACCCGTGGTATCAGTAGATGGTGTTGCTGTATCTGCTGGTGTCTGGGTAGTTGTATCAGTTACTGCCGGTGTTGTGGTATCTGCCACTGGTGTCTCTGTCGTGGTGCCAGCAGATGCCTGACCACAGAGAGCCCTGACTGTTGCGTCATCCTGGGCAGCTGCCGCAGCCTGAATCTGTGCCAGCAGGTTTGGATCCATTCCCAGTGTTCCTATTGTAACCTTCTTTGGTGAAGCCTTGTAGGTACTGTGGTTAAACTTCTCATTGCTCTGCTCCACACCATCTACTGTAACAATCTTGTACAGCTCAGCCACAATTCCCTTATGGGCTGACTGGGTAGTGCTGTAGCTTCCTGCCGCTACAGAGCTATCATATGAATACTCTATGGCTGGGTCTTCCTCTGACAGTGTAACACTGTTAAATGACACCTCTCTGTTTGCATCCCTTGTCTCTTTGCCATAGACTACGAAAGTTATGATACCGCCACTGCAATATCCCTCGATATATATTGGTGTATCGTAATTGTTTACAAACCTGAAATCCTTATATGTTCCTGCTATGGCAGCGTCAGATGAAGCTGGCACATAGTTTACTATCATTGAGTGATTGTATCTCATGCTGACTTCAAGCTCTGCCCTGATTACTGCATTGTAGAGGGTGGTTGCCACCTGACACACTCCACCGCCGACAGACTCGACAACCTGGCCATTCTCATAGGCACCTGCCATCTCGTAGCCGTTTGACGCATCAATAGGGCTGATTGCTGTATAGGTAGAAAATTCTTCTCCCGGATATAAAACTGTACCGTTAATCAGACTGCAGGCATTCTTTACATTTGCCGAACGGCCTGCTGATGAGGTACTGAAATCAGTAGAGTATTTTCCAAGCACATCCTGTATACTCTTTAATTCTTCCTCACTGCCCTCTGGCTCCACAGTGTTGACAACAAGGTCTATCTCATTGTTGTCCTCGCTCCAGTCGTTTGCGATGAAATCATTTATGGCATAGACAGAATTGACAATGTCAACCTCCTGTCCTTCTTTACCCTTTACATACTCAAAACCGTTTTCAGTTTTGACAACGGAATTGTTCTCTGCCTGAACGCTAATTGTATCACTGTTGTTGTAGAGATACATGGCAGTCTT
>CAVFAM010000354.1:0-3327 GCA_963620375.1 Bacteroidaceae bacterium | reverse complement strand
AGTCTTCTGCTTATCCACGCCCAGGTGCATGCTCACTGTAATCTGCTCAGACTGCAAATCTGTGACATCCTTAAACCTTGTGATAAGGTTTCCTGTATTTCCAACTGCGAGGGCTTCCTCCACAGCCGCATCCACATCTGCTGTTATGCTCATGTCCTCAGCTGTTGCATTGATGCTTCCCACATCTGTTTTCAACACAAATGTTGCGTTATTTAAGCCATTCACATATTCATTTACAGCCTCTGTTGCCTCAGCCTTGCTCATTCCGCCTACATTGACTGCGCCGATATTAACGCCCTCTGATATAACCGCTTTATTCAAATTAGCAGCCTTTGTCTCTTCCCTGCCTGCAAAAAGTGCTATAGTCATAGCAGCCATTCCCAAGCCAAAAGCAATCTTCTTCAAATTCTTCATCATGCTATCCTCTTTTACATATTCTCTAATTACGCATAGTCACATCTAGCTTCATATTTTAACATAATCGCCCGATTTTTCAAGAAAGATTGCTAAACTATAAAGGCTGAAACCAAAGTAGTCACAACCATTGCAACTACAACAATTAGCACAATTGCAGTGATTAATTTCTGGTTTTTTCTGTTATTAAAATTATACATCCTATTCACCTCATCAGAAAAATACGATATACTATAGGTAGTTTTTCACAGAAAGGACCCATAGTATCATGCCATTTTTTACTATATTTTTTGTCTTATTTCTTATATTTATAGGCTTCCGCTTCAAGAAGTCAGGCTCAGACCAGGATTCTGTCAATGAAAAATTCTGGGAGCGTGAGCGTGAGGCAAATGCCACCCGTAAGAAAGATATAAGTAATCTAAACTATATTATCATACCTGAGGATTTATTTCCATTTAATCTTAACACCGATGTTGAAAATTCACTCTCAGCCTTAAGGGGCAAGAAAATGCTGAATCTCACAGGCAAGACTAATACTGACATCAAGCTAGAGTATGGCATGCAAAATCTGGGGGAATTGTCACAGTATGACGACAACTTCACCGAATTTGTAAGACTGCTGCCACTCTACTGTGACGAGTTAGTCACAAATAACCAGAGAGACTCCGCAAAAAAAGCTCTGGAATTTGCAGTGAACAATCACGCTGACTCCAAAGCTGTTTTTACCCGTCTTGCTGATATGTACAGAGAAGATGGTGAATCTGACAAGGCAGACCGGTTAGTTGATATAGCAGCTGAGCTTAACTCCATGTCAAAGCACGTCATAATCAGTGCTTTAAACGACCATAACGACTGATATATTCGTCCTGTATTCTGGATGCCTGGCTCCTGGTCAGGGTCTCCCAGTATACTGGCTCCGTAATATCAAATGCTTCCCTGAACTCCCGCAGCCGCTCTATCTGGTGAGCAGTTGCAGGGGTTTGTTTTTTTGCCTTATAGATTAATTGCTGGGGCTTAAAATCCTTATCATCCTTTTCTATCGCAATATTCTGAAGCTTCTCAAAAACCTGCATGGTCTCAAGCGCATCATCCAAAGCCCTGTGGGCATTTTCCCTGTTTATATCAAAATACTCACATAAGCTCTCCAGCTTCTTTGGCATGTCTGCTGGCAGATAGCGTCTGGCAAGCTTTAGAGTGTCATAGGCAGACATTGCCAGGGACAGCTTGTGATTTACTGCCCACTGCTTGATAAAGCTGTAGTCAAAATTAATATTCTGTCCTACCAGCACATCATCCCCGATAAAGTCTATAAGCCCCTGTACCGCCTTATCCATATCCTCGCCATCTGCAGCCATCTCATCAGTTATGCCTGTCAGAGCTGTGACTTTTTCAGGAATTGGAACCTGTGGGTCCACAAGCATGGCATAGGTGTCTGCCACCTCGCCGCCCCTGACCCGCACAGCTCCTATCTCTATTATCTTATCCAGCTTTGCGGCAAGCCCTGTCATCTCCAGGTCAACTACCGTGTAATCCTCAATCCTTTTCATACTCTACATACTCGATTCCAGCCTGATTATCCAGCGGGTCCCTGTCATCATAGTGAAAGAGCACCCAGACAGGCGTTTCTTCCCTGACCGACAAAACCTCAATAGACCTCTGATGTTTATCCGGAAACCTGTAATGAAATGGTTCCACATGTGACAGTTTACCATTTGTACAGTATCTCCGGGTCATTTTCTTAAAGTCCGCTGCATCCATAGCCCAGCCTGGTCTGCTCTTGCAGTTTTCCCTGTAATACAGGTCAAAGACAAGTGCCTCCTCAAGCATCTGCATTATGCCATCTGCATCTGTTACATCCTCTTTAGCATGAAGCTCCTCCTGCATAAATTCCAGCAGTATCTCACACCTTTTGATTCTGGAATGACTCATAGCCAGATAGCCCTTTTTCTCATAGAAGTCACCCAGCCTCTGAAAGAAAACAAAGGCGCTGTCATAGAGCACGTCCATAAGCTTCATGGTGATTTCAAACTGTCCACTGTTGTAGTAGACTTCAAGCATTTCTTCCACCTTCTTGATACGCAGGACATCATCAAAGCTTATCCATTTTGTTGATAAGACCTCGTATGGCGGCTTGTCATGGTAGATAATTCCATATTCAGCTGCATGCTCGTACATAAACGAGCCTTTTAGCACCTTCAGGAAGCCAAGCTGCAGCTGGTTAGGCTTAAGCGCATACACTTCATCAAAGGATTTGGCAAAGCTGTCATAGTCCTCAAAGGGAAGTCCTGCAATCAAGTCCAGATGCTCATGTACATTCTCACCAGCCTGGATTGCCCTCACGACCTCCTTAAGCCTCTCAAGCTTCATGGTTCTGTGTATCTCTTTTATGGTGACCTCATTGGTTGACTGGACTCCAATCTCAAGCTGTATGAGCCCCGGTCTCATGTCACTGATCAGTTGCAATTCTTCCTCATTTATCAGGTCTGCTGATATTTCAAAATGGAAATTGGTCACTCCATTATCATGCTCCTTGATAAACCGCCAGATTTCCATGGCGTGGGCATGGTTGCAGTTAAAGGTTCTGTCTACGAACTTAATCTGAGGTACCTTCTGCTCTATAAAAAACAGCAATTCCTTTTTTACAAGCTCTGTGTCTCTAAACCTCAGGGATTTGTCCACAGAGGACAGACAATAGCTGCAGGAAAACGGACAGCCCCTGCTGCTCTCGTAGTAGATGATACGGTTTGAAAAATCCTCCATCGTATCATAACAAAATGGAATCCTGCTCATATCCATGATTGGTCTGGATTTTGTGACACGAATTCCATTATTGTCTCTGTATGCTATGCCCTGAATACTATCCAGCTCTCTCTTTCCTGCGTAGTAATCGCAGACCTCCCTGAAGGTCTCCTC
>CAVFAM010000353.1:1659-2785 GCA_963620375.1 Bacteroidaceae bacterium | reverse complement strand
GCTCTGGGGCAACCCACTTTTCCGCTGGGATGAGATGAAAAAGGACGATTACAGCTGGTGGACAAAGAGAATCGCTGCAATGGCAGACTTATATGACATCGTAAGAATTGACCATTTCAGAGGCTTTGATTCTTACTATGCAATTCCAGCCAAGGACGACACAGCAAAAAATGGTAAGTGGAAGGAAGGACCAGGAATGGATCTCTTCAACAGCCTTGAGAAGAAGCTTGGCAAGCTGCCAATTATCGTTGAGGATTTAGGCTTCCTCACACCATCAGTTGTGAAGCTGCTTAAGGATTCTGGTTTCCCTGGAATGAAGGTTATCCAGTTTGCCTTTGACTCAA
This sequence comes from Bacteroidaceae bacterium, assembly GCA_963620375.1. GTDB lineage: Bacteria > Bacillota > Clostridia > Lachnospirales > Lachnospiraceae > Roseburia. The sequence goes on along the minus strand of CAVFAM010000353.1, from coordinate 2,441 downwards.
GAGAGGACAGCGATTACTTACCACACAATTATCCAACCCACTGTGTTGTGTATACAGGAACACATGACAACGATACAATCATGGGCTGGATGAAGACAGCACCAAAGGATTCAGTTAAGTTTGCAAAGAAGTACCTTAACCTCACAAAGGAGGAGGGCTATAACTGGGGAATGATGAGAGCAGCATGGTCGTCTGTTGCTGATATGGCAATCGTTCCAATGCAGGATTTACTGGGACTTGGCTCTGAGGCAAGAATAAACACACCATCTACACTTGGTGATAACTGGAAATGGAGAGCTACAGAGGAGCAGATTGACAATAAGCTGGCTAAGAAGCTCTATACATATACCAAGATGTACGCACGTCTCAATGAGAAGCTGACAAAGAAGGATGAGACAGAAGAGACTGAGGCATAGTATATTATAATTATTACAATGAATACCCCGGAACCATTTAGAAGAAAGGTCTGGGGTATTTTTGCTGCCATACATCCAGAGAAGCTGCCGGTGGCAGATTTTGTTGTTATAAGAATTTTGTGTTAATTTCAGGAATAATAAACGCCCCCGCCTAATATATTTTATATATATGAGGAGGGGCATTTTTATGGCAAATAATGAGTTTGATCTATATAAAGACATTCAGGGCAGAACAAACGGCGAGATATACATAGGTGTGGTGGGACCGGTCAGGACTGGCAAATCCACATTCATAAAACGCTTTATTGATTTATGTGTGCTCCCGTTTATAGAGGATGAAAATGACAAAAACAGACTGATTGATGA
>CAVFAM010000353.1:0-1649 GCA_963620375.1 Bacteroidaceae bacterium | reverse complement strand
GAGCCAAAGTTCATCCCTCTTAAAGCCGCTGATATAGTACTTGATGATGATACCACAGCCAAAATCAGGCTGATAGACTGTGTGGGCTTTATGGTGGATGGAGCATCAGGACATATGGAGGGGGAAAATGACAGAATGGTCAAGACCCCATGGTTTGACGAGGATGTGACCTTTGAGGATGCTGCCACAATCGGCACGGAAAAGGTCATAAAGGATCATGCCACAATTGCAATAATGGTGACAACTGATGGTTCATTTGGAGATATTCCGAGAGAAAATTATTTAAAGGCTGAGCGTGAGACAGTGGAACAGCTAAAGGCATCGGATAAGCCTTTTGTGATTTTGCTCAATACCATAAAGCCATACAGCAATGAGACTACCAAGCTGAAGGAATGGATGCAGAAGGAATATAACTGCAGTGTGCTGGCTGTGAACTGCAACCAGATGCAGAAAAATGAGGCACTCATGGTTTTGGAGCAGATTGCTTTTGAATTTCCTGTATCGAGGGTGGATTTTTATGTGCCAAAATGGATAGAAATGCTTGAAAATGATAATCCAATAAAGCACTGTATCATTGATTATGCCAGAAAATTCATGAAGTCAGTAGATAAGATGCAGGATTTGCGGGATGGCAGATACAAGGAAATCCAGCCGGAGCTGGACTGCGAGGATGTGATAAAAAATGTTAATCCTTACAGAATGAGTCTTGTGGATGGAACAATCTCAGTAAATATTGAGGTAAATGAGAAGTATTATTTTAAGAATTTATCCGATATGACCGGGGTCCCAATTACAAGTGAGTATCAGCTCATCTCAGAGATTGCAAGGCTTACATCCATGAAGAAGGCATATGAGAAGGTGCAGGATGCCATGGACTCTGTGCTTCAAAAGGGCTACGGCGTGGTAATGCCAGAGCTTGCAGACATCACAATGGATGAACCTGTGCTTATCCAGCATGGCAACAAATATGGTGTCAAGATGAACGCTACATCGCCATCTATTCACTTTATCAGAGCTAACATAGAGACAGAGATTGCTCCAATCGTGGGAAGCAAAGAGCAGGCGGAAGACCTGATTACATATATCAAGGATGGGCAGAATGAGGTAGAGGGTGTCTGGAACACTAACATATTTGGCAAATCCATAGGCGAGCTTATGGAGGATGGCATCAGAAATAAAATCATGCAGATGGATGATGAGTGTCAGGTGAAGCTGCAGGATACTATGCAGAAGATTGTAAATGATAGTAAGGGTGGGATGGTTTGTATTATTATTTGATATTTATTCAAGTGATTTAAAGACACATGGGCTGAGGCACATGTGTGGAAAAAATATAATAGATTTATTGTGTTACAGAGAGAACTGACTGGCATGGCTGGTCGGTTCTTTTTTGGGTTCGCCCAGCATGGGCGTAATCTAATCGGTGCAAGTCCGTAGAGTGCCCTGATAGTGGGAAACTCATAGCCAATGGCAAGGGTGTCCATCGTGAGGTGGAATCTGAAGGAAGCCGGAAGGCAAAACTCTGGTCTGACGGACAGAAATCACATATAAGGCATGGTATATCGGGTAAGGTTGCCAGACAAACTAAAGCCCTATAACTATCCGAAGGTATACTGTGTAAATGTGGCAGATAGATGGAGAGAAAGATT
>CAVFAM010000352.1:0-4606 GCA_963620375.1 Bacteroidaceae bacterium | reverse complement strand
GTATCAGCGTCTGTGGGATATTCATGGGGAAGCGGCGATAAGATTGAGGAAATCATAGCGGTGGCAGATAAGAATATGTACGAGAACAAGAAGGATAGAAGGAGTTGAAATGAAAATACACATTATAGGTGGTCCGGGAACTGGAAAAACATACCTTGCAAAGAAACTGGCAGAAGAACTAAAAATACCACATTATGATTTAGATAACTTACAGTGGGATGATAAGGCGGGCACCTATGGAGTAAAAAGAAATCCTAAAGAGAGAGATGAACTTCTCAATGAGATTTTAGAGCAAGACAATTGGATTATTGAAGGTGTGTATTATGCATGGTGTGGCAGGTGCTTTGAGGAAGCTGATGAGATTTATCTGCTAAGTGTTCCACCATATAAGTATAGATACAGAATCATACGAAGGTTTGTAAGAAGAAAGCTCGGTATTGAAAAGGGCAAAAAGGAAACGGTTAAGTCATTGATAAATCTGCTTAGGTGGGCAGATAAGTATCAAAAGGTGAATTTGGTTGAGATTAAAAGGATATTGGAGAATTATCCAGGAAAGGTTAGGGTGTAAACATGGCAGCTACAATTATTTATTTAGGAATTTCGTTAGTATGTTCACTTATTTTTATTATACTTGGAATATGTCAGTACAGAGCTGAAAAACCGGTAGGGATAAACACAGGGGAGGAACCACCTCGTGCGGATGAGCTTACGAGTGTTACTGAGTGGAATCACAGACATGGCAGGAATTTTATTATTTTAGGATGTGCGCTTTTTATTACATTAGCAGTTGTGGGATATTTTATTGCGCAACTGGATGGCGTTGCGCTTTATGTGGCTGTGGTTATTTTTATGATAATGATATTTGCTGAGATTGCATGGGTTGTGATTGAGCATAATGTGATGAAGAAGAGGATGATAAAAGAGAAGTAGGAGATATATGAGGTATATGTGATGGAAAAAGACTACATTAATTGGATACGCAGTAAGGTAGGGCATGAGAAAATAATTCTGGTCTTCGCAGGAGGCTGTTTATTCAATAATGAGGGAAAAGTTTTACTTCAAAAACGTGGAGATTTTGGAAAATGGGGATTCCCAGGAGGTGCAATAGAGCTTGGGGAAAAGCCAGAAGAGGCTGCAATTCGTGAATTTAAAGAAGAAACAGGACTAGAGGCTGAAATAGAATCACTTCTAGGTGTCTATTCAGATAGCAATATGAAATATCCAAATGGTGACCAAGCGCAGAGCATATTTATTGTTTATAAGCTAAAAGCTGTTTCAGGGGAATTGATATGTGATAATGATGAGACATTGGAGTTGAAATATTTTGCTATTGATGAATTGCCTGAAATGTTTTGTGCTCAGCATGAAGAGGTAAAAAATGAATTGAAAAATATTTTTATAAATTGACAAATCGGAATTTGTGGAGAGTTTTCTTGAACTTTCCTTATTTTACGGGCTTTCCAGCCCCTTAAATAGTGAAATGATATGTATTTTCCCTTATTTTTGCCCTTATGCGGAATCCGCAAGGGAAATAAGGGAAGTTTTTATTTAGTCGTTGCCTGCCACTTTATCAAGAAGTCTGGCAGAGTTTCGCTTTGCCTTTCTTGTAGAGTGGGCATAGACATTCATTGTGGTACTGACATCAGAGTGTCCTAACAGTTCCTGTACATCTTTTGGAGCAGCTCCGTTTGAGAGGAGATTGCTTGTGTAGGTGTGTCGCAACTGGTGGAAATGGAAATTCTCAAATCCGTCCAACCTTTTTGCAACTGATCGGCAGGCAATGCTGAGTGTGCTTGGCAGTTCCAGACATCCGTCCGGTCTCAGGCAGACAAAAGAGATTTCCTTGTAATCTGCCGGGATTTCTTCGGTTCCGTCCAGATGATAATATTCATAATACACTCTGTTTTTGTCCTGTACTTCCTTATAGAAATTGCGGTGGTAAAGTTCACCATATTGCATCCGGCTTTTAAGCTGTTCTTTTCTGGCGGTTTTCAGTATTTCAGTCAGAGTATCACCAAAATCAACAATTCTTACTTTCTTTCGCTTGGTCGGTCCGATGATGTTTTTATGTTTTGTGCCATCATAGCGGATACTTCTTTTAATGGTCAGGCATTGTTCTTCAAGATTGATGTCCTGCCATGTCAATCCGCAAACTTCACCGATACGAAGTCCTGCATAGTATGCGATCTGGATCGGCAGGATTGCAGGTGGATTCTTTACTTTGAGGTATTCTATCAGTCTCTCATAATCTTCATGGGAAATAGGCTGTATGCCTTCTTCTACCTCATCATCTGAGAATAAATCCACATCCTCTGCCTGTTTTTTCAGCTTAATATACTGCATGGGATTAAAAGTAATCAACTGTTTTGGAAATACTGCAAACCGAAAAGCCTGCTGTAATACTGCTGAAAAGGAATGGATATAATCTTTGCTGTATCCTTTTCTCACTTTTCCATCTGGAAATTCCCCGCCGAATGTAAGCAGATCGAGAAATGCCTGTAAATGTTCAGCAGTAACCGTTTTCAATTTGCGTTCCGCAATCGGATGTTTCTTGATACAACGGATTGCACCAAGATAATTTTCCACTGTACCATTGCTGAGTGTTCCGACTTTCAGTTCTTCTTCCGCCCACATATCAAGAAGTTCTCCTACAGTAAGATTATCTGTCTTTGCGACAAATTTCTTGCTTTCGTAATCGTCCATTGCCTGACGGAGCAGTTTTTCCGTTTCACTTTTACTTTCTGTTCCAGCGTATTCTTTCTGAACCAGATTGCCGCTTGCATCTTCTACATAGAAGCGGTAGTACCATTTCTTTCCTTTTTTTCTTACAGATCCTTTTGCCATAATTGTATGTCTCCTTTCGACATCGGACAATCGGAACTGATGAAATGCTTCTTGCGTGTAAGTATATCACAACTCCGGTTGTCTTACTATACCGATTCAGAATCCTCATACAAAACTTCTGATAAAAGATTTGCAAGCCTTTGTTCTGCCATTTCTGGTTTCTTGGAATAGAGCCTTACAATATCTGCCATGTCATTAAAGGCATTAACGGTATGGGTGATCTCCCGGAGAAACATAATCTCGTTATATTCATCATTCGATCCAAACCCCATTACCTTTGCAATATCGGCTTCATTTGTGTTGCCCTTGTAATTCTTGCAGGCAAACTGGAATGATTCCAGAAACAGGTTATATTGCTTTAACATCAACAGCAGTAAATCTTTGGAAAAAGCATCTTCCTTTTTACTAAGGTCGAGAGGTAACTGCTTGAGAATATCGCCCATTGCATCACGAATCTGTAATTCTTTCTTATCCGTAATATCGGTTTCGTATTCATCGGTTTCCCCTCTGAGCCATTCAATAGATACATGAAGTGCTTCCGAAAGACCTTCCAGCACCATCTTTTTGGTATTGTCAATCGAACCATTCTCATAACGCAGGATTGTGGAAGCTGTAACTCCCATCTTCTCTGCAACATAAGGCTGTGTCAGATTTAATTCCAGACGACGCTGTTTTGCCCTGCTGCCTATCAGCTTGCGTAGTTCTTTATCTTTCATGCTGATTGCCTCCTTTTTCGGTATGTATGAATTATAGCATGTGCCTCACATAATTGCAATATGCAATATAATAATTATTTTTGAAATTTCATAATGCTTGACAACACGATATAAAACCGTTATACTAACAGCACAATAAGAATTGCATAATGCAATTTGTAAGGAGGTGGCAAGATGACGGAAAGAAAGATTGCATTATCCATCGAGGAAGCAGCCGACTATACAGGGATTGGCAGAAACACTTTGAGAAAGCTGGTTGAATGGAAGAAACTTCCGGTATTAAAGGTTGGAAGAAAAGTCCTTATTAAAACTGACATTCTGGAAATGTTCATGGAAGCCAACGAGGGACGTGATCTTAGGGATAAAGGGAATGTAAAAGCTGTCACAAGAAATGTGGCAACTTAAAAAGGCGGCTTCTTATGAAACCGCCAAAGGTTCTATCAGACCGAAGCCATGATATACCTACACGCAAGAGGATTATACCATGTGCTTCTCCTGATATGCAACCGGGAACTAATGTTTATCTTGTCGGAAAAACATCGACAAGATAATGCTCCGCAAGGATGCACAACGATTCTGATTGGAATTATGTCAGCAGAGCTGACCAGAATCGTGTGCCAAATCTTAGCAGAGGAAGATTTGATTATAAGAGAAAGGATGAAGATGGTATGGCGAAATCAACAAAGACTTATGAAGAAAGAATACTTGCATTAGAGAAAAAGGAACAGGAAAGCATCGAAGCTACCAAAAGGCTCATAGCGCAGCGGAAAGAACTGGAAAAACGAAAGAAAGCAGAGGAAAGTAAAAAAAGAACCCACAGACTCTGTCAGATTGGCGGTGCGGTGGAATCGGTTCTTGGCTGTCCGATTGAGGAAGAAGATTTACCAAAACTGGTCTGCTTTTTAAAAAGGCAGGAAGCAAATGGGAAATTCTTCTCAAAGGCAATGCAGAAAGAACCAATCGCAAATACGGAGGAAGTGTAATGGCGGAGGGAGTGGGTTTTCCATTCTCTTCATTGCCTTTGAATGAAGGGCGCACTTACGGAC
>CAVFAM010000351.1:0-2351 GCA_963620375.1 Bacteroidaceae bacterium | reverse complement strand
CTGTATATAATGATATTAAATACAGTTATACATAAATAGGTAAAGAAATGAAGTAGAAAACAAAAAGAAGCTGTGACAAATCAATGTCACAGCTTCTTTTGCTATCATGTATCCAGAAAAACAACCATCTGCCATGTATCCAGAGAAGCTGCCAGTGGCAGGTTCGATTGGTGGCTGCTTCGGCTGGTATTCAGTAAAACTGCAATACACCAGATGGACTTACCTATAATCCGTCAGTCTTAGCAGGGATTATATAGAGTGTCCACCACCAGAATGACCTCCACCTCCGGAGTGACCACCGCCGCCACCAGAATGACCGCCACTGCTGCTACTGCTTGAGACAGGAGGGCTGTAGGTTCTTGTCTGGTTTATAAATTTGCTTGAAGGATTATTAACTACAACGTTTGTAAAGGTACCGTTCAGCAGCTGGCTGTTTGAGGGCTTCTGCTGCTTGGATACAGCCATTACTATAATGTAGTTAAAGAGCATGGCAAGCACAACCGCTAAAACTGCATTGGAGATATACTTCATAGGCTGTGAAATCCTGCCACCGTCAAGCAGGGTGTACACCTGGTCCAGAGTTTCATATGCACATGTGTAGTAATCATAGCCATGGTCACTTGTTGCATATATGTAAGTATTGTCGCAGATGACTGTACATCTGGAATTATTTATAACTCTCTTAGCGTGTCCCTCGCATGCCAGATAAATTTTGTTCAAATCCCTGTCTATTACGAAAACTACACCGTTGGCACCACTTCCAAACAAGTCCTCATAGGTTCCCACTGCGTAATCCTCAGATGAACGATAGTTGTGGCTTGTGGTTGTTGCAACTACCACATTGCCATACTCTGTGATTTTCTTCATAAGCTCTGTGAGGTCAGCTTCCTCATCAGCTGTGAAAAAGTCAGCGTCATCCTCGATTACAAGCTTGTAGCCTGTGTTTTTGTTGGTGGCTGAGGTATTTGCAAATACAGGTGAGACGCTGCATAAAATAAGTATAGCAGCTGCAAATATTGTGCAGACAGCCTTTATCCTGTGTGTAAGTGTATTATGCACGGTCATCACCTCCCTTATGGTTAAATTGTGGCAGCTCTCTTGTTGCTAAGACATTGTATGCAGTGATAATCTCTGTTAATGTCACAAAATCAGATACCGTCAGCAATATACATGTCAGATAGTACCACACATCACGAACCGGCTTAAACAATGCGACTCCGATAAAAAGCACCAGAGAAATAATGAGAAATACCGGACCGGTAAATTTCTTGTTTTTAGCCTCAATTTTTTTCAGCTGCATAAAGTAGATAATGCCTGTAATCACAGAAATTATTCCAGTGACCACCAGCGAGGTCATCGGTGTAGGTGTAAAAAGCAGACACAGCAGGAGAAAAATCGGGAGGGCTAACAGGAATGAGCCTTTGACAAATTTTTTCTCATCAACTGGTAAATCAGCGACCACCTTGCCGGTCTGACCGTTTACTGTGGCATATGCTACACGGTCTCCATTCCGGTATGACATAAACCATACAGGAAACATGGCATAATCAACAGCTTCAAATTTGGTTGTGTAGCCATTAGCACCGCTATGGCGTTTTGGCACATTGCTTGTATTGAGGGTCTTATCCAGGACATCCACAGTGCTTGCCAGCATATCAGGCTCTGCCATAAAGGAAGCAAACTGTGGAGTTCCTGTTATCTGATTCTGGGTCGCAGTTTCAGCAATTTCGACTGCCTGTGGCTTGTATTTATCGGGAGATACATCTGCTGTATCTGCATAGAAGCCGCTTAAGTAGGCTGGGGTAAAGGCTTTCATTCCCTTTACGTCATAAGGCGCCAGGGCTTCGCTTATATTGTCCTCAAAAGAGGATGAGGCATCAAAGGATATTCCCTTGTAATATGCATCCAGATTTCCAGAAAGCTCATAGTGGTCTGATACCAGATAGTCACCGGAGCGGTGCTCCTTTTTCCCCTGAAAAGAGAAAGGCCCCTTCTGGGTGATATAATATGTCCAGTAAGGCATATATATGCCACGGAAGCTGTCTATGCACTTTGAATCCTTAAGCTCATCTGGTGCAAAAATAGCTTTTTTCATAAGGTCTGAGTAGGCCTGCTTACAGTCATCCTTTGTCTTTTTGAATGGGATGATGTAGTTAGGTCTGTTCTCTTTCTGGATACGGCTGTGAAGTATTGTTGAGGCTCCGCAGAAGCTGCAAAAGCCGGCGGCAGTATCATCTGTGCTTAGGATTTCACCGCCACATTGTGGGCAGACAAAGATTGTAGCATCAAAATCTTTTACTTCGATGCCGTCAGAATCCTTCTTGTCAAAGCTGTAAGGGTCGAAATAACTG
>CAVFAM010000350.1:0-2591 GCA_963620375.1 Bacteroidaceae bacterium | reverse complement strand
TTGTTTTCAGTGACAAGACCCTGATTGATATGGCGGTAAAGGCACCGATGAATAAGGCTGAAATGATGGAGGTTTCAGGTGTGGGTGAGAATAAATATGCCAAGTACGGAGAGAGTTTTATCGCGGTAATAAGAGAATAGGCAAAGGAGAATGAATAAATGTACTATGTACCAGATGACACAGACCAGTGCGGTTACTACGAATGTAAGGAATGTGGCAACCGTTTTCTGGATTTAAAAATAGCACCGACAATTGTCTGCCCATATTGTGGCGAGGAGCCGGATATGGAGATTGGACCGGACGAGGAGATGCCGAAAGTAGTCGAATCAGCAAAGCTTATCCAGATGATTCGCGGAGCTGAGGAAGTTGAGAAAATGGATACGCTCCTGTCTCTTGCGGTGACTGGTGGAGACTACAATTGGATATAAAAAGGAACCTGCAAAACAGATTCCTTAAATAAGTGAAAATCCCTGTTGAAGAATGGAAGTCCAGTTACTTTTCTGATAAAGAAAACGAACCACAATTACAGTCTGCCTTTTTTCATCAATAGTGTAAAAGGCAAGGTAATTATTCATTATTACAAAACGAATACCCCAGCTTGCCAGTACCGGATCATCTACCAGAGCGAATTTTTGCGGCAGGATGGACAGGGAGCCTATCTGTTTTGTTACTGAATCCAACAGATTGTCTGCTGCATCAGGATTTTTGAGAGTAAACTCGATGTAATCGGCAGCCCGCATAATATCACGTTCCGCACTGGAAGTGATATGAACCTGATAATTCATCGGCTGCGCCGGCTCCTTATATCAGCCATGGCTTCGGAAAATGGTCTGGTGTTGCCTGATGCAATATCGTCCATGCCTTCCTTAATCTGGCTGTAGAGTTCAAAGCGGCTGGTCAGTTCTTCATAGGCTTCAATGCTCATAACGGCAAGGTCACCTTTTCCATTCTTCGTAATAAAAACTGGTTCAGGATAATTATGACAAAATGTAGAAATTTCATTGTAATTATTCCTTAAATCAGCACTTGATTTGATTGTTGGCATAAAAACACCTCCTATTTGATAGCAAAATTATACACAAATTTTACTATATGGTCAACGTATATATTATTAACGTTTTTTACAATTTTAATGCTAAAGTATACAAGAAAAGCTGCCGGTGGCAGGTTTTCTGTATTCAATTTGAGAAAGGAAAGTATAAGTATGGAAACATGGTTTTATCAGGTAGTCTCAATCGACGGCGACTACGCAAATCTTAAGAGAACAGACATTGACAGCACCGATTTAAAGCTGGTCGCAAGAGCCTTGCTCCCAGCGGAAATATACGAGGGCTGCCAGTTAAAATACGAGCTTTTGCAGTATGAGATGATTTAAGTCATAAGCTGTAAATATTATCTGCCAAGCTGACTCTTGAGCAAATCCACATAGTGCTCTGCATTATGTCTGTTTGCCTCAACCTCAGCTTGGGTAAGCTGTCTCACAACCCTGGCAGGATTTCCAAAAGCCATGGAGTTGTCTGGAATCACTGTCTTTCCGGTCACAAGTGAGCCTGCACCGATTATACAGTTTTTACCCACAACGGCACCATTTAATATGATGCTTCCCATACCGACTACGGTGTTATCCCCGATTGTACAGCCATGCACCACGGCGTTGTGCCCAATTGAGACACCTTTTCCGATGATAACCTTGTGTCCGGGGTCAGTGTGAACCGTGCAGTTATCCTGCACATTAGACTGGCTGCCTATCTCGATTGGACCGGAATCACCACGGATTACCGCATTGTACCAGATACCGATTTGGTTTCCGAGAGTCACATCGCCGCCCACATATGCGCCTGGGGCGATAAATATTTGTTTTTCTGTATTGTCCTGTTTCATAATCAAATAGCCCAGCCCTTTCTGAAACGTAATTACTTAATCTTTAAATAGCATGTCAACTTTATTATATATCCTATCATATACGAGAGAAATATATAATTAAAAAATCTTTAGAACATTATTTTCGGCATAAAAAATATTTGTATTTTTATATGTATATGCTAAAATGATATCGGGTTAGGCAGAACTAACGTGGCGCAATCCAACAATATAAATTCCATATGACGCAAAAATGTAACACAGAAAATAAAGGCAGAAATATAACATAGCAAATGCAACACATAAAATGAATACAGAAAATAGAATGCAGCAAATATAGCACATAATATAATACAGAAAATAGAACACAAAAATACAACACAGAACATAAATCATACAAACATACCATACACAGGAGGCGTACCACCATGACAAACGAAGAATACAAGAAAATGTCCATAAAAGAATTCACCCAGGCAGCCCAAAGCTACGAGAGTGACCACGCTGGCATATACGAGATGTGCAAGAAGGATTACCCCGACATCTTAGCAGAGCTTGAAAACGAGCCATTCACAGACCTGCTGGATGCAGGCTGCGGACCAGCCCCTATGATTTCCCCGCTTGCAGAGAAGTATCCTGACAAGCACTATACAGGACTTGATTTGACACCCGCTATGATTGAGCAGGCAAAGAAGAAAAACATACCCAATGCCGAGTTTGTGGTGGGAGAT
>CAVFAM010000349.1:18460-20841 GCA_963620375.1 Bacteroidaceae bacterium | reverse complement strand
ATCTGGAAGAGTGTCTATTTTCTCCCTCATTCCCACTTCATCTACGAGGTAGTTGACACGGTTTTCGTCTGCCCCGCTCTCCTTGCAGGAGATATTCTCTTCAATGGTAAAATTAAAGAGCTTGTAGTCCTGGAATACTGCTGAGATTACATTCATGTATGACAGATAATCATAATCATATATGTTTCTGCCATTTACAAGAATCTCTCCGCTGTCTGCCTTATACATACGGCAGATTAGTTTTACCAGAGTGGATTTGCCTGCGCCGTTTAAGCCTACTATGGAGATTTTCTCTCCCTTTCTCACTGTAAATGATATGTCTTTAAGCACTGGCTTTTCTGCCTTTGGATAGGTAAATGATACATTTCTAAACTCAAGTGTCTCCACACTATCATCCATTGGCATTCCGCCATCCTTTACAGTTTCCTCCTTAAGTGCCATAAACTCCTGATATGGGACAAGGAACTGGCTGTTTTGCCATAAGCCGATAAGATTTTCTCCAAACTGGATTATGGTTGACGAAAATGTAATAGCTGATGACACATACATGGTCAGGGAGCCCAGGGTGATTTTTGCGCCGAACATATCAGATATAGTTCTGATTCCCACATATCCATATGTAAAGGCTGAGATAAATTCAGTTATGACACCGTTTGCGCCATTGGCAAGTCCCATCTTCCTGTTAGCCACGTCAAACTCATCACAGGTTGTCTCATTGCTCTGCCTGATTTTCTCTGTGACAAGCTTATCCATATGATAGAGTCTCAAGTCCTTCTGGGCTGGCTTTTCAGAGGCAACGTCCAGATAGTATCCAAAAATTCTGTTGATTGGAATAATACGTTTCATCATAGCAACCATAGTTCCTGATGCAAGCTTTACAATAAGAATCATCAGGACAACTCCGATTGCTATAGCTGTCACAAGCACTGGTCCCAGTGTAAAGAGGATAATCATAAGTCCTGCAAGAGTGATTATTCCCTGCACTGTATTGGCAAAAAAAGTAATAATCGCCACAATTGCCGACTGATTCTGAATAGCAAAAACTGCCCGCTCCTTTAAATCCAGATAATATGTATCTTCCAGATATGAATACTCCAGATTCATGATACGCTCGCCAAGCTTTTCTACCATTACATTCTGTACCCACTCGTCCTTCACATCACGGTATTTCTGTATGGAATCAGTGATAAAGGTCATAATGACGTTATTTGCCACGATACAGGCTCCAAATATGATTAATTTTTTCACATCCCTGCCGCCGATAAGCTCGTCGATTAAAAACATAGGAAGTACGGTGTTTAATATTACTTTTCCACCGCCTATAAGTCCGTTTAACAAAATCAAAAGTACATAGGCAGGAGATACCTTCCATACCTGTTTTACAAATGTCCATATGGTTTTCATACTGCTGCCTCCTCCTGATAATATTTGCCCTGAATTACAAACATATCGTAATACATGCCCTTTTTCGCCATAAGCTCCTCATGGGTGCCATATTCCTTCACGCCGCTTCCGTCAAAAAGCGCAATCTTGTCACAAAACTTGGTACTTGCAAGTCTGTGGGAAATGTATACCGCTGTCTTGCCCTCTACCAGCCTGCTGAAATTCTCATAGATATCTGCCTCTGCCAGGGCATCAAGGGCTGCTGTAGGCTCATCCATTATCACCATAGGTGCATCCTTATACAGGGCTCTTGCTATGGCAAGCTTCTGTCTCTCACCACCTGACAAGTCCACGCCCTCTTCATCTACAATCTTAAGCATCATGGTATCAAGCCCCTTTGGAAGCCCTGTAATCTTTTTCTTAAGTCCTACGCTGTCTAGGACCTCAAGCACTCTGTCCTCATCCACCTTCTCTGACGCTGCCACATTTTGTTTTACAGGAAATGCCAGAATTGCAAAATCCTGGAATACTGTGCCGAACATGTCATAGAGGGTTTCCTTTTTGTAATCTGTTATGTCTATGTCGTTTATGTATATGTGGCCGCTGGTAGGCTTGTAGAGTCCGCACATAAGCTTTACCAGTGTGGTTTTTCCTGCTCCGTTTACACCTACGATTGCGAGACGCTCACCTCTTTTGATTGTGAAATTAAAGTCCTCGTATATGTATTTGTCAGTGTTAGGGTATTTGAAATACATATGGTCAAACCTGATTTCCACAGAGTCTGGAAGCTTGTCTACCCCGCCCTCATTTATGAGGTCTGCATCCATGAGACGGAAAAAGTCATCCACATACTGTCCCTCATTTCTGATAAACGCCAGGTCATTTCCCAGCTCAACCATTCTTGTCATCAAAGCTGAAATCAGAAATACATACATGGTAAAGGAGCTGATTGGCATACCCTGATAGCTATCGTAAATCAGGATTCCATACATTACAAT
>CAVFAM010000349.1:5540-18450 GCA_963620375.1 Bacteroidaceae bacterium | reverse complement strand
ATTCCAAGCAGTCCGTAGAGCCATTCCTTTTTCTTGATTTTTCCCATGAGGCCTGTGTATGCCTCAATCTCCATGCGGTAGTTTCTCAATATACGCTCTCTGAAATTAAATATTCTTATATCTTTTCCAAAAGTAAAATCATTGGTGGTATTTCTGAAGTACTTTATCTTGCGCCCTGCCTTTGACTCAGCCTGCTTGTTGGCATAGCGGTAATTGTGAGCCATATTGACGCCCCACATGACTGCCACAGTGTGGATAAAAAGCACCAGTACAATGACCGGATTTAAACTGCATACCATAATTATCATTCCGATTACTGTAAGCACCTTGGCAGGGAGCTTCACTATATGGTTGTATACTCCCTCGACACCATTACTATTGTTGTTGCATGAATTAAGTGCCTTATTGTACTCCTCCTGAAAGCTTGAGTCCTCCACATAGCAGTACTCCATGTTTTGAAGCTTGTCTGATATCCACTTCAGATAACGGAGCCTTATTCTCATATTGGTGGACTCCATTACCTGTGACAGATATTCTGATACCATTACCAGACAGCCTGCCACGCAGAAAAATATAAGCATTGTCCTTATAAGAGGGTTGATTGCCGCCTCTCCATAGTCTTCAATAGTTCCAATAGCAAGCTTGGGCAGTATGATTTCCATAAATGGAAAAAGTCCTGCCGCAACAGCATAGATAACCATACGGCTAATCTGTATTGGTTTTTCTTCCTTTAAAATGCCAAGCATACGGCATACCATCTGCCACGGCCTGTATTTTCTTTTGTTTTCCTCTTCCATAATTCCTCCTGATAAAACAAACAAATTTCCATTCATTAGACGTATATCTAAATATAAATTAGATGATTGTTTAATGTTGATTTAGATGTTATAATATCCTTAGATGGATGTCAATATATTTTTAGATATTTGTCTAATTTTATTTTGACACACATCTAACACACCTTTGATTAAAGTTTTTATCATAATATAATTAGGAGATTTTCATGAAGAAATATAATTTTCTTTCCCTGTATCTGGCTGTAAGCTTCCTGAGCCAATTGTGTGAGCCTGAAAGCTTTGCTGACCAGCTTGCAAAAGCAGAAAAAGACTTTGGCGTTGATAAAGACGCTCTTTTAAAAGAAAAGGATGTCCCTCTTAATCTGCTCATGCGGATGATTGGGGATTTTGAAAAAGAATACAAAAATGAGCTTGACCATATATCCTTTTATTTCGGCAAAACCCAGGATGGAAAGCAGCACGAGGAGCTTGCCTGGCTTGTTCTTTTGATAAGCACAGATGAGCTTCTGGCTTTTAAATCGGCAAAAGACTTAAAGGACTTCCTCACAGGTCTGCCAGCAGATGAGTATAACAGGAGATTTTTCAACGTATTGCAGGATTACGACAATACGGTCTTAAAGGGTACAGCCAAAAATGAGGATTTAGCCGCCCCTGCCCAGACCTTAGATGCAGTAGCTATAACCCGCTATATCCTGAAAATGGATTTGCCAGACTCCCTGCTTTACCGCCTTGAAGAGATATATTTTAACCGCAAGGTGCATATTGAAAAGATATGCTCCATCATAAATGAGGTCGTAAGCTTCATAAATAAATACTCGGATGAATTGGAGCCTCTTATCAATGATTTCTACGATTACTGGGGCAGTATTCAGGGGGACAGAAGCTTTTATCAGTTTGTCACGGAGGATATCAGATTTTTGTCTGGAATGGAGGAATACAAGGGCGGCTATATGCTGGTTCCAAGCCTGCATTTTGCTGAGTTTTCCCTGAGCATACCGGCAGATTCTGATAATCGCAAGGCTGTGCTGTGCATAAGCTTAATGTATGGTCAGTCTCTGTCTGTGAATGCCATGTTTGGTACCCCTTCCCCTGGCATCTCCACAGAGCGTGCCATAAATGCCATGAAGCTTTTAAGCGACAAGAGCCGGTTTGAAATCATGAGATACATTCACTCTCATAATGCCTATGGCAACGAGATTGCAGAGCATCTGGGGCTGACCACAGCCACTGTGTCCCACCATATGAGTACCCTGCTTGAGGCAAACCTCATAAGCCTTGAGCAGAAAAACGGTAAAATTTACTATCATATAAATAAGGACACCTTAGGCCAGTATATAAATTTCTACGAAGAGAAGCTGTTATAATTTTGGAGATAATATATGAACATAAAAGCAGGAATTGACTATTTAAGCGAGGGCATAGCGCTCCTCACCTGTCTGGGCAAAGACCAGCCCCTGAAAAAATATATAGACAACTATCTGTATGAAGCCAATCTGGACAAAAAAGCCTTCTACGAGGAGAGAAAAGAGGCACTTGATTTTCTCTTTCAGGTGGAAAAGGAAGCCCAGAAGGAATTTAAAAAAGACCAGGATTTGATTTCCTATTACTTTAGTTCTTCATATGAGGATGAAAAGACGGATTGTATCGGACGTATTATTCTGCTCTGGGAAGAATATAACCACGTTGAAGATGGCACACTTGAAGAGTACAAAAAGGAGCTTGCAGGGCTTAGCGAAGATGAGTATTACATATATTTTGGCTATAAGGTGCAGTTTTTTAACGACAACCACCGGGATTTTTTCTCAGCAGCCATGCCCAAAACCAAAGAGGATGTACTGCTCTTAATTATAAATTCTGAATTCACGGAAAAGCAGAAGCTTATGTTTACAGATGCCTTAGTAAACCATGCTGGGCATCTTGAAAAAATATTTGCCCTTATAGAAAAAGCAATATCCTTATTACAAAAGCACGAGGATGAGATTTTATCCCTCTATGCTGGATTTGCAGCCTACTGGGAGGGTAAATTTAAGGGTCAGTACCCGGTCAGATATTTCTGTGAAGCCAGTGAGGATTTACAATACCTGCTCTGTGACAATCCTTACGGCTACACCATAACAATAGAGCTTTTTCATCCATTTATAAAGGGCTTTAGCGCAGGCTCCGATGAGAATGGTCTATTTACATCTATTGCCATGCCAATGGGAATATTGTACTGCGATGCCTGCCCCCTTGACTATACACGGGGCGAGAAAAGAGTCATAGACAATACCGCCTTTTATCTGACTGCCCTGAAGCAGATAAGCCACCTGAGCAGGTTCCAAATCCTATCCTGCACAAAGGATAAGGAGGCTTACGGAAATGAGCTTGCAGAGCACCTTGGACTCACAAATGCCACTGTGTCCCACCACACCTCTCTGCTCACCATGGCGGAGCTGCTCAATGAGACCCCTATGGGCACCCAGGTTCTATACTCTTCTAATAAGGAAACTATTAAGAACTGCCTTGATTTTATAAGAAAAGAGCTGCTCTAACGCAGCTCTTTGACACATAAACATATTATTTTCCAAAAGCAGTTATACTGTTAAGAGCATGTCCATGATGGTCAAACATAGCCTGGTTTTCCCATTCATTTCCCTTGCCCTTTGAGACTCCCACTCCGTCCTTCTGATACCATACAGGCTCCCAGTAGAATACTCCTGCTCCGCTCTCCTCGGCTTTTACTATATTGATGATTTCTTCTGTTACCTTCTTTTGATTGACAACAGAGGCCTCAAGCCCCACCATTTCTTGGGTGAGAGAGCTTGTGACGATATTATCCATGTCGTCATGAGATTTATCTGTATAAGGAAAGGCTGTCTCCACTATAGCAATCTGCTTGTGGAATATCTTGTATAAGTTTCTCATGTTGTCTGTCAGAAGACTGTACTCTCCTGACCAGTAAGGATAATATGATAAGCCAATGTAATCAAAATCACTTATTCCTTCATTATATAACTGTGTGAAAAATTCCTCTGAGCGGTCTCTGTCTGCCCCACACTCTATGTGAAGCATGGTTTTAATATCATGCCCCTCCTGGTTTATCTCCTCCACAGCCTTAAGTCCTGCATTTAAAAAGCCTGTGATTTTGTCCGGATTGTCAAGACTTCCATACTCCCACAGGAGGCCTTTTCCAATCTCGTTTCCTATCTGAACCACATCCGGCACTGTCCCCTGGGCTATAAAGCTCTCCAGTGCAGCCCTGGTGTATTCATACAGGCTCTGCTTAAGCTCCTCCTCGCTCTGGTCTTTCCAGTCGCTTGGTATGGTCTGAGCCTTCCAGTCTGCCCAGAAATCACTGTAGTGAAAATCCAGCATAAAACCAAGCCCATACTGCTTTATCCGCTCTGCCATATGAAGTGTATGCTTCAAATCGCAGTAATCTCCTCCGTCAAAGGACTCTGTCGGTCTGTTAAAAAGTCTGAGCCTGATAAAATTAACTCCATGCGCAGCAAGTATCTTTATCGCATCATCCTCTTTACCATCTATGTCATAATACTTTGCTCCTTGATCCTCCATAGCCTCAAGACATGAAGTATCAGCTCCTACCATAAAATTCATATGTTTTCCTTTCGGCAAATTACATTTTTGTGGAATCCTTCATCAGCACTTCATAGCCAAGCATGCCCCTCCTCGATGTCTCTTCCTTCATAAGGACATGGTAGAGCATCTCTGCTGCTGCCTTTGAAAGACTTGTTATATCGAGTTTGACACAACTAATCGGAGGATAATGCTCCTCCAGTGCCTGACTGTTGTAGAAGGATGCCACCTTAATATCGGATGGTATCCATGCCTTGTATTTTCTCAAGACATTTAATACATTAAGGCATATGTTATCATCCATACATATTATGCACTCCATGCCCTCCTTGAGCATCTGAAGTGTCCGGCTCTCAGCCACCTCTATATAGCCTGTGCTGTCGTAGATTTTGGTGCAGTCAAAGTCGATTTCGTGGTCATCATATGCCTGCATAAAGCCCTTCAGCCTGCTTCTGGTCACCACATGGGTCATATCTCCACAGAATAAGGCTATTTTTCTAAGCCCCTGGTCCAAAAGCCTGCCTGTAAGCTCCCTGCAGCCGTCTCTCTGGTTTACATCCACCTGATAGACAGTGCTGTCATCATAGCTGCCTATTACCACAAAAGGTACATTTTTTTCCTGCAAAAATCTGATATCCAGTGCGTTTTCTATAGTTCGTGACAAAATCACTCCGTCACATTTGTGGCTTTTAATTATCTTCTTAAGAGGCTCTATGTCCTCCGCACTGGTCTTTGCTACCATTATCTGATAGCCCAGAGGCTCGAAATAATCGTATGCCCCCATTATTACCTGGGAAAAATATGGAAGCAGACCGTAATCTTTTTCACCTGCAACAGTAATCAGTATGTTTTTCGTGACCTTACTGGTGTAGTCCGGTCTGTAAACAGAAGGGCTTGCGCCGCTCTCCTTCACATAGTTGAATACCATTTCCCTGGTGCTCTCAGCGACTCTTCCCTTGCCAGAAAGTGCCCTGGACACCGTCGTTGGTGAAATTGATAAATCCTCTGCAATCTTTTTAATCGCAATCGGTCTGCCTGCCATATATTACCTCATAATTTTCTACATTTATTTATTGCTCATGTAGGCATTGTACTGAGATACGAACTCATCAAGAACCTTGTCGATTCCTGCGTCCTCAAGCTGGGACTTAAACTCCTCAAATGTACTCTCTGTGTCTGCACCGTAGATTCCCAGTGAAAATGCCATCTTGTACTCGTCTACAATTGACTGTACCACAGTGAACTCAGTTTGTACACTTGATGGGTCAAATGTGAAGCCTGTCTGTGCTGGTACATACTCCATTTCCTCGTTGTGCTCGTTGATTGCGATTTCACGCTCATCAAGTCCTGCCTCGTCTGGCTCATCCTGACGGTTGATAGCCCATGCCCAGTTGTTCCATCCATATCCATCTGCTGCGTCAAGGGCTGTACGGTATCCATCTGCATCAAGTGAGTAGTGCTCGCCTTCGATTCCACCCATTAAGAGTCTGTTTAAGTTTACATCACCCTTCATGTAGTCAAGTACAAGGGCTGCTCTCTCTGGGTCAGCTGACTTCTCTGTAATAGCGATTGCATCTGTTGAGTAGCTTCCACGGTTTCTCTTTACATCAGGTGTCACATCATATACTGCATATGTTCCTGTCTCAGAGCTCTCAAGATTCTTTCCTGCTGTGAATACAGAAGAGTTCCATACGAATGAACCACTTGTACCATTCTCAAAGTATGCCTGGGCATCACTTGTGTCGTTAATAGCAGCTGCTGACCATACCTTTGCTGATGCAAGGTCAGCCATTGTCAGACAGTAATCCTTGTAAAAATCAGATGTGTACAGGTACCAGATGTCATCTGAAGCTGGTGCTGCATCACTGTTATTTGCATAGTACTCAAAATCATAGCCCTCTGTTACGCCCTGTACTCCCTGGGACTGTCCGTATACTGTGAGAAGCTGCTCTCTGTTTGCATTTGTGTTTAAAGCTGTAACACCTGTCTCGCTCTGCTTGTCAGCAAGCTCCTTTAAGTAGCTCACATAGTTGTCCCATGAATCTGGCACTGTCAGGTCATACTCATCAATCAAATCCTGTCTGACTGCAACTACATTGTAGGCTGTGAATGTAGCCTTTGCCTTTGGAACTGCATAGATTTTGCCATCTATTGCGATTTCCTCCCAGCTCTCCTCTGGCTGCTGGTCATATGATAAAGGCATGTAGGTCTTTAACCATTCAGGGTCAAGCTGCTTGAAAGCTCCGTTTGATACCTCATCATTGTAGTAACACCATGCTGCTGTGTAGATTAAGTCTACAGTGTCTCCGCCAGCGAGAAGCAGGCTGTACTTTGTGCTGTAGTCACTCCAGTTTAAGAACTCAAGGTCAAGAGTTGTGTTAAGGTTTGGCTCGAAATACTCCTCATTTGCCTTGGTCAGCACCTCATCCATATCCTCTGGTCTGTCACCCAGTACATACATTACAACTGTCTTGTGCTCAGAAAGGTCAAGTTCCAAATCAGCATATGGGCTGTCGCTCTCCACTCCTGTTCTTGCGTCTGCACCAGTCTGTGTGGAATCATTTGCCCCATTTCCACATCCGACTAATCCCATGGTCATCCCCGCAATGAGCATTGCGCTCACCATTCTTGTTACGATTTTCTTTTTCATGTTTGTCCTCCTAATTTTATATCCATAAGGGTCTAGCCCTTTACGGCTCCAAGTGTTAATCCCTTCACAAAGTACTTCTGTAAGAAAGGATAAAGTAATACGATTGGTCCAGTTGCTATAACTGTCATCGCAAGCTTAAGTCCCTCAGATGGCATCTGGCCTACCTGCATACCAGTCTGGTTTGCAATTCGCTTTAGCGCCTCTGAGCTGTTTAATATATTCTGCAAGGTATACTGTAAGTTCCAGTTGTCGCTTCCGCTCATGAAAAGCATACAGTTGTACCAGTCATTCCAGTAAGCAAGGGCGATAAAAAGAGTAAGTGTTGCCACCAGCGGCTTTGCCATCGGCAGGATAATCCTGAAATATATGTAGAAGTCTCCGGCTCCGTCAATTTTGGCTGCCTCTGTAATCTCAAATGGAATACCCTTCATAAAGCTTTTGGCGATAATCATATTCCATACTGAGAAAATTCCCGGAATAATAAGGGAATATATATGGTTGTTAAAATTTAAGTACTGTGTACACAAGAGATACCAAGGCACCAGACCACCACTGAAAAGTGTTGTGAAGAAAAAGAAAAATGATATTCCGTTTCTCCATGGAAAGTCAGGTCTTGATAATACATATCCTGTCATTGTGGTCAGAAATATGGAAAGGAGGGTTCCAACCACAGTGACTAAGATTGTAACTCCATAGGCATGTATGATGCTGTCTGGATTTTTCAGTGCCATCTTGTAGGCTTCTGTCGAAAAGTTCTTTGCTGTCAGAAAGAAACTGTAGCCATCCTTAATAATGGTGCTCTCGTCTGTCAGGGAGCCTGTGACAATTAAATAAAATGGAATCAGGCATGCTATTGCAAATAATGCAACCAGCACATATGCCAGTATGTTAAATATAAGTTGGTCTTTTCCTCTTATCATGACTGCCTCCTAGAATAATGTGTAATCAGGGTCTATCTTTTTCACAATTCCGTTTGCTATAAGAATTGTTACAAAGCACAGAATCGACTGATATAAGCCCGCTGCTGCTGTAAGTCCTACATTTGGTGATGTGGTCAGCATTCGGTATATGTAAGTGTCCAGAATATCCGAGCTGTTTAAGAGCAGCTGGTTTGAACCAACGAGCTGGTAGAACATACCGAAGTCTCCACGGAATACATTGCCCAGTGCAAGCAGAACCATAATCATGATTGTAGGCTTAAGGCTTGGCAGTGTGATGTATCTGATTTTC
The DNA here is from genome assembly GCA_963620375.1 of Bacteroidaceae bacterium. Lineage (GTDB taxonomy): Bacteria > Bacillota > Clostridia > Lachnospirales > Lachnospiraceae > Roseburia. The sequence goes on along the minus strand of CAVFAM010000349.1, from coordinate 10,197 downwards.
TGCCATATAGATGCTCCGTCGATTGAAGCTGCCTCGTACAGATCTTTGCTGATTCCTGCTATGGCTGCCAGATAGACAACTGTTCCATATCCTGTCTGCTTCCACAGTCTGACAAGCACCAGCACTATAGGCCACTGCTTTACCTGCTTGTAGATACTGAAATCTGTCACTCCGAAATGGGACAGGATAGAATTCAGTACACCATTGTCTCCAAAAATATTTAACATGATAGTTGATACAACTACCCATGATATGAAGTATGGTAAAAACATAAAGCCCTGGGCAAATTTTTTGAAAACTGCATTGTTTATCTCGCTTAATAAAATTGCAAATCCGACCTCAAAGATTAGTCCAAGGAAAATAAATGCAATATTGTATAGCAGGGTATTTCTGGTCAGGCTCCATATCTTTCCCGACACGAAAAGGTACTGGAAGTTGCTCAGACCATTCCATGGGCTTTTGAAAATGCCCAATGAATATTTGAAGTCCTTAAATGCCAGAACAATTCCCGACATAGGCAGGTAACAAAAGATGATTACATACGCCAGTGCCGGCAAAAGCATGATGAGCAGCACACGGCTTTTTTTCACATTTCCGATAAATTGTTTCATACGGTTTCTCCTCATTTATTTGATAAAAAAATTGTAATATCTTTGAGGAAAAATAACTACGGCATTATCCTACCAACTTAAAAATGGGATTTTAGAGGTATTGTCAATTTTACTAAAAAAGGGATTGCGCAATTTTAAAAATTGCGCAATCCCTTTTTTCTAGTCCTCATGCCGCAGCAATTTACGATACGAAAAATCAATCGCAAATGCTCCAAGCGGGGCGGTCAGTACAATTGCAAGCACCGCAGCTGTGAGCACTGTATCTCCACAGGCAAAGCCAAGTGCCAGAGGTATACCTCCGATTGCAGCCTGCACTGTGGCTTTGGGGGTATATGCCATCATGGTGAAGAGCTTTTCTTTCCGCCTAAGCCCTGTTCCAAGTAGACAAACAAATACGCCAAGCATCCTGAATACAAGAGCTCCAGCTATGACTATCAGGGCTTTTAATCCTACATGGCTCAGGTATGAAATATTAACTGTGGCTCCTACCAGCACAAAGAGGAATACCTCTGCGCCAACCCACAGCTTTCCATACTTTGCCGAAAGTCTCCTGGCAGCTTCCGGTCTTTTTCTCTGCAAGCCAACTCCTGTAAACATCACTGATATGAGAGATGAAAAGGTGATGGCTGTGGTCATGGCGTCTTCTGCCACTACAAGCAGTAAGGAGATACTTAGTATAATGAGTACCTTTGCTGTATCTCTTATGTGTATTTTGACAAATAAAAACGCCAGTGCCGCTCCTGTCACAAGACCTATGGCTATGCCAAGGGCTATTGATACAGGTATATTAATAAATTTGATAACCGATGTGCCACCTCCCTGCATCATGGATACAAAGGTTGAAAACAGGACAATCACATACACATCATCTACGGATGCGCCTGCCAGTATAAGCTGTGGTATACCTTCCCTCGTGCCATAGCCCTCATCCATAAGCCTTACCATTCTTGGCACTACCACGGCTGGTGAAACTGCTGCAAGCACAGCTCCCATGATTGCCGCTTCAAGTGTAGTTAAGCCCATCAGCTTTGGCGCAAAAATCAGTATGCCAATGATTTCAAAGGATGCCGGCACAAAGCACATAAGAACTGCCGGTCTGCCGATTTTCTTTAGACCAGACAAATCAAGGCTCAGTCCTGCCCTGGTCAAAATTATAATCAGGGCTATCTTTCTAAGCTCTGCTGATATGCCAAGTATACTGGCGTCAATCAGATTTAGGACATATGATCCCAGCAGAATACCTGTGATTAACATGCCTAGCAGGCTGGGGAGCTTAAGCTTCTGGCACAGCCAGCCCAGGGACATACCCATAATTAAAATCAGTGCAACACTTAGTAACATACAATTTCCTCCTTATTTATAACAGAAGCTGCCACCAGCAGCTTTTCTTGTATACTTTGGTATCAAAAAAGCTGACAGCTTCTGCGTAATTAATTCGCAGAAGTCATCAGCTTTGTAAGCGGTTTAAGTAGTTTTCTACTTGGGGAGAACCTCATTCCCTTAAATTGTTTGTATTTTAGCATAGTGGGGATTGATTTACAAGTGGGATTATTCTTGACTTTATAAGTATATCATAGTATTATCAGCATATAAGAAATGAGTTTTTCGACCGTACAGTTTTTACTCAAGCGGCTTGCTCGTTTCTTTTTTTATTCTTAAAATATCGTATAAATATAACTTACCATCTTCTGCATGTCTAATCACTAATCGCCCCTTAAATATATTATACCCTGTCAACTCACCTTCATTTCCATACCGTGGAATTGCAAATCTTGTATCGTAACGATACCAGCCATACTTAGCATCTCTTTTATGCTTTTTTTCGTAATTTTCAGAAAAGCTCTTATCTGTTGCTATCTGTATTAAATCTGTAATCGCTGAAGTCGCATTTGCTTTTGCATACGCATTTACACCTTTTAAAACTCTTGTATCTTTAGAATTCGAATATTCATCAGGAAAATCCCTACCTATATAAATCATTTCATTTGTATCCAAAATTTGTGTACATTTTCCAATATAGTCTTTCAAGCAATTTTCAACTATTTTCCAATCTACATTTTTTCTTCCTTTAAATCTTAAATCATTTATTACAGCAATTCTTTTTCCTTCAGCATCTGTAATTATACAAACATTTTTCTGAATATTATAATCTTTATTTTCTGTATGTAAATCATTGCCTATCAGCAGTTCAGAATATGCTAGTATTCTTCTCTTAGTATCAATAGGCGAATTAGTTATCCGATTAATAATCATCCTATCTTCAACCGAATAATCCGCCGTCAAAACTTCATTTTCTCTATCCTCTTCATCACACAGCAACTCAACAAGTGACATCTCAAGTGCCTTACAGATTGTCACCAGCTTATCCGCCTGCGGATTAATTTTCTTCTTTCTCCAATCACTAATGGTACTTGTAGCAATGCCTGTCCTTCTCGATAACTCACTTTGACTCATGTTAAGTTCCTGTAGTCTTTCAAAGATTTTTTCATATATTGTCAAGATATTATCCCTCATTTTCCGTATTTTCGGATATTATATCATTTATAAATATATGAATCAACTACAAGATACATGACAACAAAAAAACACCTGCCATGTCCAACCACATAAGCAGGTGTTCCCGTATACAATGCTATTCGTATGTATGCTTCTGGTGCTTCTTTGCTCCAGCCTTGTCTTTTTTCTTTAATGGATGTTTTGGATTTTTGTCCATGATAATCGCTTCCTTTCCATAAAAAACACAATGAACAACTATCCTTTAACAACACATCTTTGTTGTTGACTTCGTTATACCACTTCCATTAGCACTCGTCAAGTAAGAGTGCTAAACTTTTTCACAAAAATTATATTAAAAGTACCAGTGTACCTACAACAATCAGTACAAGTCCCACTCCGGATTTAAGCGAAAGCTTCTCATGAAATACAATATATGAAAATCCAATTGTCACAAGAATACTCAGCTTATCAATAGGCACAACCACACTGGCCGGTCCTGTCTGAAGTGCCCTGTAGTAGCACAGCCATGAGCCTCCTGTTGCAAATCCTGACAGTGTCAGAAATATCCAGCTTTTCTTATCAATGTCCTTTATTGTATCCTGCTTTTTGGTCACAAATACAACAATCCATGCCATTATCAGCACAACTACTGTCCTGATTGCAGTTCCAAGATTTGAATTGATGTCCTGCATGCCAACCTTGCCCAGGATAGATGTAAGACTGGCAAAGACAGCAGACCCCAGGGCATAAATCAACCACTTTTTATCTTCCTTTTTGTCCTCGGTTTCCTTCTTCTGAATCATCATGTAAGTACCAGCACCAATGAGTACCATAGCGATAAACTTAAGCCATGTGATTTCCTCTCTCAGGAAAATAAAAGCAAGCAGCATGGTAAGGATAGTGCTCGACTTATCAATCGGCGTAACCTTATTTACATTACCAAGCTGTAATGCCTTAAAATAGCACAGCCATGACGCTCCTGTTGATAATCCAGACAAAATCAAGAATATCAAGACCTTTGCCGGAATATCCCTTATTCCGCTCTGGGCACCTACGACAAACACCATAATCCATGAAAAAGCAAGCACTACGATTGTCCTAAGTGCTGTTGCCACATTTGAATCGGTATTTTTGATACCACACTTTGCAAGTATTGCAGTCAGGCCTGCAAACAAGGCAGAACCAAACGCAAATACAATCCACATATGAATTCCCTCTTTCTCGAATTGTAAATTTATATATATTTTATCACTTTTTGTGCTCCATGAGAACTGTGGTTTCTACATGGACGCTGTGTGCAAACTGGTCAAAAACCTGTATTTTCCTAATCTCATACCCTCCCTGACAGAGTATCTTCAGATCCCTCGCCAGAGTTGCAGAATCACAGCTCACATACACAATCCTGTCCGGTGCCATTTTTAGCATGGTATCAAGACACTTTTCATCACAGCCCTTTCTCGGTGGGTCAACCACTATGACATCCGGGCGGAGCATGTCGCTATTTTTGCTGTCCCTGCACCTCTTGGCATCTTCACCTTTATTATCAGCAG
>CAVFAM010000349.1:513-5530 GCA_963620375.1 Bacteroidaceae bacterium | reverse complement strand
ATCCGTCCCTGCATTTCCTGCTGCATTTGCATAAAACTCAGGTAGGACTTCCTCAGCCTTGCCCACAAAAAACTCTGCATTTGTAATGCCGTTTAATCTGGCATTATTTTTTGCATCCTCAATAGCCTGTGGCACAATCTCCACACCATACACCTGCTTTGCCTTCTGCGACAGGAAGAGAGAAATAGTTCCTATACCGCAGTACAAATCCCAGACACTTTCCTCTCCTGTAAGTCCTGCAAACTCAAGGGCTGTACTGTAGAGCTTTTCGGTCTGCTCCGGATTGACCTGATAGAAGGACTGTGGCGATATCTGGTATTCGATTCCAAGACCTGTCTCCTTAAAATCTGGATAGGTTCTGAGATGAATTGTATCAGATATATATGGCTGTCCCCAGATGCACTCTGTGTGCTTTCCAAGTATTACATTGGTTTTCTCTGTGTTCACATTGTAGGAAACAGATGTCATGCCAGGAAGCTTGGCCAGCTTCTCACACAACAAATCAGAGGCAGGCATTGATTTGCCATTTATAATCAGGCAGACCATAATCTCTTTGCTTGTGAAGCCAAATCTGATAAGCACATGGCGCACCAGCCCCTTATGGGTCTCCTCATTGTATGGCTCGATATGATTTTCTGTCATCCAGCGCTTTACAATATCAAGGATCTGCTCATTCTCCTTAACTCCCAGCAGGCAGTCTGTAACCGGGATTATGCTGTGGGTTCTTGAGGCATAAAAGCCGGTTACTATATTTCCATCCTTATCTTTTCCAACTGGAAACTGTGCCTTGTTTCTGTATCTGTAGGGCTTATCCATTCCCACTACAGGAAGCATGACAGAATCTATAAAGTCAGAGTCAAAGCCTCCGATTCTTATGATATTGTTACGTACCTTTTCATTCTTGAATTCAAGCTGCCTGTCATAGGACAGCGCCTGTATCTGGCAGCCTCCACACCTTCTGTGCAGAGGACATTCTGCCTCAATGCGAAAAGTGGAAGGGCTTTTAATCTCTTCCACTCTTGCATATCCATAGTTCTTTTTAAGCTTGATGGCACGGGCTGTAATCACGTCACCAATCAGTGCGTCCTTCACGAAAAAGGTCATGCCATCGTAATGTCCGATGCCCTCTCCGTCAGCTCCCATGTCTGTAATTGTCAGTTCAAATAAATCGTTTTTTTTCATAATTTACCTATATGCTTGTTCTACGGAAATTTGTCTCCATGAAGCGGTTAAAGCCCTGCCACTCCAGATTATTCTCTGGTACATTGTTTATAAGCTCCTTAAAGGTCTCAAGCTTGGCATCAATATTGTCCGCAAAGCTCAAAGCCAGAGCTTCAATAAGTGCAGGCTTCTTTGGTGAACCATACTCCAGCTCTCCATGGTGGGCTAAAATACAGTGCTTTAACTCATTTGCCAGCACAACCGGGAAGCCATCAATATTCTTGATTTCATCGCCTACCCACTCTGCGCCAATCATGATATGGCCAAGAAGCTGGCCTGCGTCTGTGTAGTCATTCTCTGGGAAAGTAGACAGCTCCTTTAATTTTCCCACATCATGGAACATAGCTGCTGTGAGAAGCAAATCCCTGTTTAACACCTTATAGTGCCTTGAAAAATAGTCACAGTTCTGTGTGACACTTAATGTATGCTCCAAAAGTCCACCTACAAATCCGTGATGTACACTCTTGGCTGCTGAGTGGAACTTAAATCTCTTTTCAAAATCCTCATCATCAAAAAACTTATGTAAAAGCTGGCTTAAGTATGGATTTTTGATTGTAGCAATGATATTTTTAAGCTCATTGTACATGGCATCCACATCATACTCACTGACCGGAAGGTAATCCTTTGGGTCGTACTCTCCCTCAGATACCTTTCTGGCTCTCTTGATTGAGCATTGCAGATTTCCCTGAAAGCTTGTGATGTCTCCTGTTATTGCCACATAATCAAAAGCTTCAAACTCCTCTATTCCTACAGAACCCGGATCCCAGATTTTGGAATCCAGCGTACCTGTCTTATCCTGCAAAATTACGTTATCGTATGGCTTTCCGCTCTTTGTCAATGCTGACTGTTTACTCTTTATCAGGTAAACATCATTAATGCGCTCTCCCTCACGGAGAGTTGAAATGTATTTCATATTTCCTCCTACTTTATAACGCCAGGTTCAACCTGACATTTTATTACTGAATAACCACTTGTACTCTGTCTCTTTATTTCAACTTCGTAGCTCTCACCCGGTATAAGCGTCAGAAGCTTCTGGCTGTATGCCGACATTGAGTTGATTTCCTCGTCATCCACTGAAATAATGACATCACCGCTCTGGATGCCTGCAAGCATGGCAGGTGAATCCATGGCTACTTCCTTTACATACACGCCCTTTGGCACGGTGTACTTGTCAGCTATCTTGTCTGTAACTGTCGTGCCGCTGATTCCCAGATAAGGTATATCCTCTCCATCCATGAGCAGATTTAAAAGCTCACTCACCTCGGAAATAGCAACAGCCGTCAAGGTATTGCTGGCTCCTGCTGAACTGTAGTCCTGCATGATGAGTCCCACAATCTCGCCATCTACATTTATAAGTATTCCACTTCCGTTTTTGCTGCCCACAATATCTGTGGTAAATACAGAGTAGTTATTGTCCTGTGTCGTAATCTCGTTGCCCTTTGATGTGATAGAGCCTGACAAAATCGAATAGCTGGTTCCCAGCGGACTTCCCAGCGCAATAACAATCTGTCCCTTTGAAACCGTATTGGAATTTCCAATCTGGGCTACCGTAATTGCTGACAGGGTAGCACTGTCAAGCTGGCTCTTATCCACCGACAGAATTGCTATTCCTGTGTTGCCATCATATTTTTTAAGCTCCGCCTCTGCCACCACATCATTGATAAAGGTAACGCTTATCTTTTCTGCCTTTGAGATAGTCTTTCGCTCTGTCAGTATAAGCAGCTCGCCATTTTCATCGGCAATGATTGCGCCAGCTCCCTGCCCCTCTATCTCATATGAGTTGTTAAACCAGTCTGTATCACTCTGCACACTGGTAATTGTCACAATTGATTTATTTGCCAGATTGCCTATAGCATACAGTTCATTCTGGATATGCTGATAATCGTCAATGCTGAATTCATAATCCACCTGAATCTCAGTCTCAGCTTCGGTCTCAGCCTCTGTATCCTCTGTAGGTGCTTCAGTCTCAGTCTCTGTCTCCGTCTCTTTTACAAGCGTATCATCCACCTCCTGAGGCTTAAGCTTTGGCCACAAAAAAGCAGCCACCAGACATGCCGTTATGGCAAAGACCACTCCACAAACTGCTGCTACAAGTAATTTAATTAATAATTTTCTTTTATTAATAGGCTTATCCTTGATTTTTTCTCTTACAAATTCTTCCATCTGTCAGTAAAAACTCCTTAACAACCTGTCTTTTTATTATATTCGCAAATATGTTTGCTTGCAACTATTTTTACCTTTGCTAATGTCTGGCAATCCGTTATAATAATATCTGTATAAGAGAATATTATCGAAAGGCAGCTAATTGTGAATAAGAAAGTTTTAAAAACATTAGAATATAATAAAATACTGGACAGGCTTGCTTCATATGCAGCCAGTGATGAGACAAAGAAAAGATGTCTGGAATTAGTTCCAATCACAGACCTTGATGAGCTTAACGATTTGCAGAAGACAACCTCTGACGCATTGAGCAGGCTCTACAAGGACAGCAATATCACCTTTGTGGGCATCCACAATGTACATGCTTCCCTTAAGCGTCTCGACATAGGCGGTGCCTTAAACACCACAGAGCTTCTTAGAATCGGAAGCCTTCTGGAGGTAGCAAAGAGAGCCAGGGCATATGACCGCTCAGACAGGGTCGATGACAAGACGGACTCACTGACTCCTCTTTTCACAGAGCTTGAGCCCCTGTCCCCTCTCCACGATGAGATAAGACGCTGTATCCTATCAGAGGATGAGATTGCAGATGATGCAAGTCCTGCGCTTTTTAAAATCAGAAAATCCATCCGTGGCATGAATGACAGAATCCATGCCCAGCTCACAACAATCATGAACAACAGCACCACCAGGACATATTTACAGGATGCGGTTGTCACCATGAGGGACGGACGCTACTGCCTCCCTGTAAAGGCTGAGGCAAAGGGACAGGTGCCAGGCATGATGCACGACCAGTCATCAAGCGGCTCCACACTTTTTATCGATCCAATGGCTGTAGTGAACTTAAACAATGAGTTAAAGGAGCTTTTTATCAAGGAACAGGATGAGATAAATGTAATACTTGCCGACCTGTCAAACAGGGTTGCAGAAAACGCCATGGCTCTTGAGACTGACTATCAGGTACTCTCAGAGCTTGACTTTATCTTTGCAAAGGCAAACCTGGCAAAATCCTACAATGGTGTGGCTCCTGAATTTAACGAGAAGGGTATCATAAACATCCGCCATGGACGCCACCCTCTCTTAAATCCAAAGACTGTCGTACCTATTGATGTAAGGCTGGGCGAGGAATACAAGCAGCTTATTATCACAGGACCTAACACCGGTGGTAAAACCGTCTCACTCAAGACTGTGGGACTCCTGACCCTCATGGGACAGGCTGGACTCCATATACCAGCTGGAGACCGCTCAAAGCTTGCTATTTTCCACGAGGTCTTTGCAGATATAGGCGATGAGCAGAGTATCGAGCAGAGCCTGAGTACTTTTTCATCCCACATGACAAACATTGTTCGGATTCTCGAAAAGGCAGACGACCAGAGCCTCTGTCTCTTTGATGAGCTCTGCTCAGGAACAGACCCTACAGAGGGTGCCGCCCTTGCAATTTCTATCCTTAACAAGCTGCACCAGTACGGAAGTATCACCATGGCTACAACCCACTACAGTGAGCTTAAGATATATGCCTTATCCACTGATGGTGTCGAGAATTCCTGCTGTGAGTTTAATGTTGAGACCCTCAGCCCGACCTACAGATTATTAATCGGTATTCCTGGAAAAAGTAATGCTTTTGCCATTTCAAAAAAGC
>CAVFAM010000349.1:0-503 GCA_963620375.1 Bacteroidaceae bacterium | reverse complement strand
TCGGCTTAAGCGAAAACATCATCGAGGACGCCCGCACCAGAATAAGTGACAAGGATATTGATTTTGAGGACTTAATCTCTAACCTTGAGGCGAGCCGCCAGACTATAGAGAAGGAACAGCTTGAAATCAACCAGTACAAGGCTGAAATTGAAACCTTAAAGAATCAGCTTGAGAGCAAGCAGGAGCGTCTCGACCAGAACAAGGAAAAGATACTGCGTGAGGCAAACGAGGAAGCCTACAAGATATTAAAGGAAGCCAAGGATTTAGCTGACGAAACCATCCGTAATTTCAACAAATATGGTCAGGGTCAGGCACCTATGAGCCAGATGGAAAAGGAACGTACAAATGTCAGAAACAAGCTGTCTGAGAAGGAAAAATCCATTTCCGGACTTAAGAAGCAGAACAAAGCCCCTAACCACAAGGCTCCTAAGAAGCTGCGTGTAGGAGATTCGGTACTTGTCCTTTCCATGAACCTCAGGGGAACTGTACACACCCTGCCAAAC
>CAVFAM010000348.1:0-3695 GCA_963620375.1 Bacteroidaceae bacterium | reverse complement strand
CCTTTGCTCTCACCATCTTGCCTTTTTCAATCCACTCGTCCTGCATAGGGTCATTTCCCTGACACTCAAGCACATATGGTCTGATTTCCCACTCATCGTCAATCTCGCCACCTGCAAAATAGATATACCATTTTCCGAAAAGGTAATGGATTTCCGGTGCCCAGATGTGTTTGCTCATAGGTCCCGACTCATGCTTGTGCCACAGTACCTTTTCCTCTGCTTCAGCAAGCCCTGCAAGAGTCTTTGAGCTTCTTAATACAACTGCATCATAGGCTGGCACAGAAGCTGTAAAATAATAGGTTCCGTCTGTGTGCTTGTATACATATGGATCTGCCCGCTGCAAAATCCATGGTTCGTTATATTTCACTGTCTTATCCATTTTTACTCTCCTATATTCTTATTTTTTTCACATTCCTTTTTAATTTTTAAAAGTTATCCAGACTTAAGCATTTTGCTTAAAGCCTACAGATTATAATATTTGTCAGATGAGAATTTCTAATACTTAACACCCCAGATACTTTCATTACTGCCAACTGCTGTAAAAGTCATGACATCTGTTCCAGCCTCATCCTGCATCTGGCAGAAAACTCCGCTGTACTCCTTGTCTCCGTATGTTATATGTACATAACAGGTATTGTCAGTCATATTCCAGCTTCCCTCTACATCCTCGCCGACCACTGTTCCATCAGCATTTAAGTAGAGGATAAACGGCTCAGCCACCTCACTGTCTATTCCTGTTCCCTGATTTACCACATAGTACCTGCCCACGAGGCTTTCCTCTTCATATCCTGTATCAGATATTGTCTCGCCGCTTGTGGCATATGGGAGCATGCAAGGCCAGCCCTCTTCATTTATAAAATACTGCTTCACTCTAGGTGTGTGGGTCTCCGACTGCATATCAAATCTGGTGTGATAGCAGATGTACCGCTTGTCATCATCATCAATCATTGCAGAGCAGTGACCAGTTGCCTTATAGCCCATCTCAAGGCTTGGCAGATAATAGTTGCCAGACAGCTTCAAGCCGTAAAAGGCATTGGCATCCCCAACCCCAGGATAAGCACCATTCATATCCACATAGTCTCCATCTACTGTCTCAGACCTGAACACTCTTATCTGGTAGCCGCCATCTCTTGTCAGCTCACCGTAAGCCACATAGAGATAATAGTATCCTGCATCCTCATCATAGAGAATGTAAGGAGCCTCTATAGATGTGTGTCCGCCACCTAAAAGCCTCTTGCCAAAGTATGGGTCCACATTGTTGTCCGGGTCAGCCTCCGGATGGATAACCTCACCAGTGCTTTCGTCAATCTCTAAGAGGAAAATACCACCAGACCATGAACCGTATACCATCCACATTTTTCCATCCGCATCATAAAACACAGTTGGGTCAATGGCATTTGGATATTCCTTGTAGTTATACTCATATCCTGCCTTTTTAGTGTACTCATCAATAGCAGTCTCCTCATCCACATAGTCAAGCACATTTGTAGCCCCTATTGTGTCAACAGTAAAACCAGAATAAATCAAAGTGCCCTTCCACTCGTAAGGTCCATCAACATTCTCCGAAGTGGCATAGACTATATCAGAGGTATTCCAGTTAGAAGATGTGCAGTAATACATGTAGTAAAGTCCCTGCGCCTCATTGTAAATCACATCAGGAGCCCAGACATGAGGCTCACCATCATCTGTAGGATTGAGACTCGCCTTATTACCAGCGTAGTCAAACTCACCAGAATCGTAATTTTTCAAATCCGTAAAAACCTTATTTTTCCCAGAATAACCATTGCCAATCAAAGTCCAGTTGGTTAAATCCGTACTGCTTGCCGCCGCCATGTGGGAACCGAAAATGTAATATGTACCATCCTCCTTGATAATGGATGGGTCATGCACCGCCACATCCTTAATCGTGTCTGCCACAGCTATGTCATCATAATCAACCGTAAAATCATATTCAGGAGCCTTCTCAAAGACTCCGCTTGCAACAGCACCAAATGTGCCCCCAGCCACAGCCAGAGCTGTGACACCAACTGCAATACCTATTTTTGCTCCTTTTTTCATATTAACCCCATTCCTGTTTACTTATATCTATCTTTGTTTTGTATCAAACAAGAGCACTAATTGCATCTTTTACTTGATACAAAAATGAGATATATCTTCACATGTTGTTGTTTAGATATTTCTATATTATTTTACTAAACCATAAACAATTAGTCAATACAGAAAACCTGCCACTGGCAATCTCCTAAAACTTTTATGCTCATTTTCTGCTCGGCTATGTGAAGCATTTCGAGTGTCATGCTGCGTATGGGGGTGTCATGATTTTTACTTGTGCAGGGCATTAGAGTTTCTTAATGTCCTGTATACTCCCCAGCAACTCGGCAACAGGACGTTGCCGAGAATGAGACCTGAGCCATGGATGGCGAATGCGCCAAAGTGTCCAGCAAAAGCTGCCAGTGGCAGGTTTTGTCGGTTCGAATGATTGCGTCAAGCATCCAATACTTCCATCAGGACATTTAGAAACACTTATGTCCGTAACTCGGAAAAATCATGACACCCCCATACGCAGCATGACATTCAAAACCTCCCTGAAGGTTATTTTATCGTATAAGCCCTAACAATAAGCTCGAATCCGCAGCTTCGCTGCTTCTCCGTTGCTTCGCAACTATGATTCTCGCTTCTCGTTAGGACGTCCGATTTCGGAATACAGCCTTGCAAGCCAGCTTGCAGTCTGTATTCCTCATCGTACTTCTTTTATACGATAAAAAAGGAGACCACAAACAAGCCTTGTGGTCTCCAAAATATTCAACATTTTACATCGGACTATAAGTAATATGCACCTTAATATCCTGACTATAGTTACCAAACCCACTTCCAAACAAGGTAAGTCCACCAATATTCTTAGCATCATCCATTATCTGAAATTTAAACCTGATAACACTCTTATAGGTCAGCTTAAACTGGTCAATATTGACATCCGATATTTTAAGTCCATCTATAAAGCATCCCTTTTTGTCAATGGTCAGCACCTTCAAGAGTCCGTACTGGTTCCAGTTCACAGGCCACCAGTCAGGAGTGAATATACCTCTCACATCTCCAAAGTCACCGGCACTGGTCCAGGTTCCCAGATATACATCATTTAGCACAAATGAAATATCCGATGGCCAGTCATTATTTATTCCCGGCGCCTCCGAGCTAATCTCAAAGGATATGGTAATCTTGTCAATCTTTGTGGCATCTGGCAGGAGGTTTGGAATAATATACTCCACATAGCCTCGTCCAAACCACAATATTCCCGCATCTATCCTGTCCTGATGCGCAAAATATCTAGGGTCGTCAACCTCGCCTATCAGATTGTTTGAAGTAGCTATACCGCAGGTTGGATAAATCTCATAATCGGCGTAATGTCCTATTCTGACATCAGTATCGTAAATCAGTTCGTTTCCGTTGCTCTCATCCCCGCCAATATCGAACATAATCTGAGTTTCCTTCAGACGACACATTTTCTTGTTGCCATGGACATTTCTCTCTGATAAAACAACAATGATTCCCGTCTCCTCAAGCATTCTGACATGACTGGTCAAGGCTCCATTTGTGACACCTAAAGCCTTTGCAATCTCATTCATGCTCATCTCCTTGTTCTCGAGAAGAAGCTTGATTATATTTATTCTTATTTCATAACCCAGTGCCTTGAATAC
>CAVFAM010000347.1:0-13131 GCA_963620375.1 Bacteroidaceae bacterium | reverse complement strand
CATTTCTTCCCTGCTCAAATGTGATACCAAATACGTCCTTTCTCTCGATTGGAGCTGGAACGTAATCTGGGTCAATCTCAATAACACAATAGTTGCCTTTTTTCTTAGCTTTTAAAATCTCAAGAGCCTCATCTGTGTAGCCAGGAGCAATAACACCATCTGATACCTCTCTCTTGATTACAAGGGCTGTGCTCTTATCACATACATCTGACAATGAAATAAAATCACCGAATGATGACATTCTGTCTGCACCTCTTGCTCTGATATAAGCGTTTGCAAGTGGTGTGAACTCGATATCCATATCTGCCACCCAGTAAATCTGCTTCTCCACATCAGAAAGAGGAAGTCCTACTGCTGCACCAGCTGGTGAAACATGCTTAAAAGATGTTGCTGCTGGAAGTCCTGTTGCCTTCTTTAATTCTTTTACAAGCTGCCATCCGTTAAAGGCATCAAGGAAGTTAATATATCCAGCCCTTCCGTTTAAGACCTTGATAGGCAGCTCTCCGTTCTGCATATAAATTCTTGAAGGCTTCTGATTTGGGTTACATCCATATTTTAATTCGTATTCCTGCATTGTTTTCTCCTACTTTATGTATTTCTTTTCACAACTATATTTTTAATAACTAAACTCTTTTTTCCAGCTTATTATATATTACTGATTATTTTATTACTTATTGTTTACTACAAAATATTGCTTATTTTACCGTTTCAGTTCTTGTAAGCCTTATTTAATGTCATTTTACATTACTTGTTTTTATTTACAATTCTGGTCTCATACTCGCCAGACTCAATATCGATATAGCGGACAAAAAGTGATACCTTGTTATCTTCATTGAGATTGTTCCACACCATCTCTGTGAAAGCATCAATATCACCATCGATTTCAACCCATGCAGGCTCTCCCTCAAAGCTTGGCAGAGGATTTCCGTCTCCCATATAAGTGTGAATGAAATGCCCCTCACCTGCTACTGGATTAGAGTATGCAAATGTATAACGGTTGCAGGCATCCGGGTTGCCATTATTGCTCTTTAAGATAGACATGGCATAATTAAAACCGCCATTCTCTATATGCATAATACCTGAAATACGTGGTGTATAGTTAGGTGCATCCGGTTCAAACTCTCTTGTGCGAAGAGCCTGCTCAAAGGTCTGCTGCTTGTCCATAAGCTCATAGATTGTATCTGTCTGATCTCCGTTTGTCACAATTGTCTTGTTTCCAAGGACTCTGACAGGAGCATAAATAATAAGACTTGGATCCTCAAGCTTTGAAGGATCAAATGCCTGTGTACGGATACCCTCTCCATCTTCAACAAACACACGATTACGGCTGTTCTCACTTCTTCCCATGATAAAGTAGGCTGTTACTGCCTTCTTTCCATCCTTGGAACGTCCGATAACAATTCCTCTACCAGGGTAGCTTGTGCTTGAAAGTTCATTAGCTAGTGAAACCATCTTCATTTTTATACCTCGCATTTCAAAATTAATTTGCTTTTTTCAACGAGTTAATTCTAACATTTAAAATTTTTATTTACAATAAATTCGCTATTATTAGCCATATTAAATTATTTACTAAGTTTTATAAGTAGTTCTAATATTTAGTCATTAAAAATAAATTTCCTCTGAATCCTGTAGCTGATGAAAAACAAGAGGGTATCCACAACCATTTTTTCAATTGTCTCACCTATTGGGAAAATACTGTAGCACAGCGTCACAAGTCCTGCTGACACAAGCATCTGGCACACGCACAATATATAATACTTAAAAGCGGAAGCAATTACAGATTTATTGCTTTTAAATACCACATTTTTGTTTACGAAAAAATTATAGAGGGACGAAAATATCCTTGCCATAATTGTTGCGCAAAGTATGTACATTGATATTTTAGGTTTCAGCACCATAACGCAGAGCTTAAACAGGCATATATCTATTAATGTGGCACTGAGTGATGACAAAGCGTATTTAATAAAATTTCCCAGAATAACCCTGTATATCTTTACAGAATCCTTAAATGGATTAAAATGTGATGCCGAATTATTATCCAGATAAATTGTCTGTATGGTCACACTCTCAATTGCAATCTTTTTCCTGCTGCATTCAATCAGCATATTCATCTCATACTCATATCGCTCACCATCAATAGTAGAAAAAGCCTCCAGCAATGAGTCAGGGATTCCTCTCAGGCCAGTCTGTGTGTCATGAAGCTTTATACCATACAGCAGTCTGAATATATTACGTGTTATACTGTTTCCCGCCTTACTCTTAAAAGGCACATCCTTGTCAAATTCTCTCTCCCCTAAAATCAGTGCTGCATCTGTCTCAGACAGCTTTTCAGATATTTTCAGAACATCTGCAACTGCATGCTGTCCGTCTGCATCCGCTGTGATAATTCCATTGTATGATTTATCATAATTGTTTTCCAGGTAATAGGCTATTGCGTCCTTTAAGGCTCTTCCCTTGCCCTTATTTACCTCATGGGTAATCAGGTCACACTGTTGCTTTTTTTCAATTTCACTAAAAATAGGCTTATAGGCTTGGCCGCTGCCATCATCTACGACAATTATTTTCTCTATCCCATTATCAATCAGCTCCTGCACATAGGTCACCAGCTTAGTATCTGGCTCAAGTGCCGGTATCACAACTATAGATTTTCCAGTCATTTGTAAACTCCGTTTTCAAAAGAAGCCGAGTCTTTGATATACAAAAACTCGACTCTTAGTTATTTTTCTGTAATTACTTCTGCTTATAAATCCCTCTATTCGCAATTAGTTCTTGAAACTGTGAATAGGAGCAGGTATTCTGCCACCACGGTTTATAAAAGCATCACATGAGAATGTATTCACTGGCATGATTGGTGCATAGCCAAATAATCCACCAAATTCAACCGACTCTCCTACACCCTTTCCTATAACAGGAATAAGACGGCATGCTGTTGTCTTCTGGTTTACCATGCCAAGTGCCATCTCATCTGCAATGATACCAGAAATGGTTGTAGCCTTTGTGTCTCCAGGAATGGCAATCATGTCAAGTCCTACTGAGCACACACAGGTCATGGCTTCAAGCTTCTCAAGTGTGATTGCGCCTGCTTCCACTGCATTAATCATACCCTGATCCTCTGATACTGGTATGAAGGCACCTGATAAACCACCTACATATGATGAAGCCATTACTCCACCCTTCTTAACCTGGTCATTGAGCATGGCAAGGGCAGCTGTTGTACCAGGTGCGCCTGCATACTCAAGTCCTATCTCGCAAAGAATGTCTGCAACCGAATCTCCTACTGCAGGGGTTGGTGCAAGTGAGAGGTCTACAATACCAAATGGTATTCCAAGTCTCTTTGATGCCTCATGGGCAACCATCTGTCCTACTCTTGTAACCTTAAATGCAGTCTTTTTAATTGTCTCACAGAGAACCTCAAAGTTTTCTCCTCTGACTTCCTCTAAGGCACGCTTAACTACACCAGGTCCAGATACACCGACATTTATAATAGCATCTGCCTCTGTCACTCCGTGGAATGCTCCTGCCATAAATGGATTATCATCTGGTGCATTACAGAACACAACAAGCTTCATGCAGTCTACAGAATCCCTGTCCTTAGACTCTTCTGCAATCTCAAGGAGGATTTCACCCATAAGCTTAACTGCATCCATGTTTATACCAATCTTTGTAGATGCAAGATTGACAGAGCTGCAAACTCTCTCTGTACGGCAAAGTGCCATCGGAATAGAACGGATAAGCATCTCATCTGCCTTGGTCATTCCTTTTGTAACCAAAGCTGAATATCCACCAATAAGATTTACTCCGACTGCTTTTGCAGCCCTGTCCATTGTGTCCGCAATAGTAGCAAAGTCCTCCGGACTCTTACATGCAGCTCCACCTACCAGCGCAATTGGTGTAACTGATATTCTCTTATTAACGATTGGAATACCAAATTCCCTTTCAATTGCCTCTCCTGTGGCAGCCAGATCCTTAGCAACTGTTGTAATCTTATTGTATATATTCTCATTAAGCTTCTTTAAATCTGAATCTATACAATCTAACAGGCTAATACCAATTGTAATAGTACGAACATCAAAGTTCTCTTTCTCAACCATCTCGTTGGTTTCAATTACTTCACCGATATTTATCATTATTATTCTCCTTTTTACTGCTTATAAACGATTAGATACGATGCATCATCTCAAAGATTTCTTCCCTCTGACACTTAATTGCAACACCTATCTGCTCGCCAAGTGCATCCAAATCATCTGCAATATCAGCGAACGCCTTCTCTGTAGCGGCAAAATCAACTATCATCATCATGTTAAAAAATCCAGATACAATAGTCTGTGAAATATCTAATACATTAATCTTATTCTCTGAAAGATATGTACATACCTTTGCTATAATTCCTACAGTATCCTTTCCTACAACAGTGATAATAACTTTGTCCCTTGTGTTTTCCATAATGATCTCCTATTCTTTTCTATTCTATACGGATAGCTGGCGATACAGTATCTCTTTTAGCCACATACATAGGGAAATCCTCCGCCTTATACGGATTATCTCCCATAGTAACCTCAAGTCTTACTGCCTCATAGGCTAATTCCTCATAGTTATTTTCCTTACTGAGATGCCCCAGCATAACAGTTTTAAATCTATCATGAAGAAGCTCACATAATAACTGCCCGCTTCTTTCATTTGACAAGTGACCTCTATCGCCAAGAATCCTTTGCTTTAGAGGATATGGATAAGCACCAGTCTGCAACATATGTATATCATGATTTGCCTCTAAAAGCAATGCATCAAGATTTTGCAATTCATCTACAATCTCATTATCATAGGTTCCCAAATCTGTTATAACAGCCATTCTCTTTCCGTTGTAATCCACCCTGTATGCCACAGGATCTGCCGCATCATGGGATATATGCAGTGACTTTAATTTTAGTGTGCCTATATCAAATTCATCGCCGGCATTAATTGGATGAAACAGCTCATCATCAATTTTTCCAACTGACTTTACATTTTTTATTGCATCTATTGTTTTTGCAGTAGCATAAATTGGCAGATGGTGTCTCCTTGCCATTACACCAAGACCTGCTATATGGTCTATATGCTCATGAGTCACCAAAATAGCACTGATGTCATCTGCCTTTAAATCAAACCCGGCTAAGCCATTTTCTATTCTTTTTCCACTTATTCCTGCATCTATCAGGACATGCTCATCATCATTTCCTACGCAAATACAGTTACCACTACTACCACTGGCAATACTGCATAATTCTAACATATTAATTCTCTTTCCAGTATAATTCTATCTTATCTCCGTCATGTAACAGCTCAGAGAACTGGGCATCCCTGCCATTTAATAATGTGGCAATAGCCCGTCCCTGTCCAGCCTGTAAATCAAATGTTATTCTATCAAAGATATCTACAAATATATATTCATCCTTGCCCTTAAGCTCTACAACATCACCATTTACATGAACAAATATGCTGGTTCCTGTCTTTTGCTCTTCCTCAGGCTGAGCCGAAGCCTCTTCTGCCTGAGCATGGGCATCCTCTGAAACCGCCTCTGTATTCTCCACACTGGCAGTCTGTTCCTGTTTTGCCCTCTCCTCTGCTTCTAAGGCTGGAGTCTTGGCAAATGTGACTCTGCTGTCAGCTGCATCTATGGACTCATTTTCTGAAACCTCAGCAGCTTCCGTATTTTTGTAAGCTACGTTTGCTTCATCTGCTGTATTTGTGGCTTTTGTTACATTTGAGCCTTCTGTTGCATTTACATCTTCTATTGTATTTGCATACTCTGTTTCATTTGAGTTTTCTGCCACATTTACATCTTCTGATACATTTGTAGTCTCTGTTTCATTTTCTGCTTCTGATACATTTGTAGTCTCTGTTTCAGCTGTTGCATCTGCTTCATTTTCCGACTGCCCATCATAATTGCTTCTCTGATCCCTTAAGAGACCATATTCATCTATTGACCACTCAATAGAGAAGTTTTCGTATACCAGCGTATCCATAGTTGCTTCTCTGTTGTTGACAAGTATCTCCTGGTCATCATCTATTACAACATCCATGAATTCTGCTATCTGGCTGACTGTATAGAAATTTCTTGTCTCTATGTCGTCGCCTTCCTGAATTTCATAATCTGCCGGTTCCAGACTTCCATTTACCTGAACAAATTTTGGACAGACAACAGTCTTTCCATTAATCTGGAAGGTAAGCTTTGAGGTCTTATATTCCTCTAACTGCCCAACTGTGTATACGGCTGGGGCACCAGATGTAGATGGTTCAATGGTAATCTCACTGTTTGGTTCAAGCGGGGTATTGATATTGGCTGGCTTGCCATTCATCCTTACAATGGCAGCCTCACCAGCCTCACCTCTTGCTATTCTTGCAGAACCATTGACTGTGAAATTAATAGGAGTACCTCGTTTTGGAAACAGCTGGTCATTTGGGAAGCCAGCCTGCAGAGCCGCATCCACAATTGTCAATCTGTTATTATCATATAATTTCAGACGCTCTCCATTGAATCTGACCATTATAAAATTATTCTTCTGCTCGTAATAATTGAGACAAATTCCTATCGGTGTTACAAGAAGTGGATCCTTCGCCATCTCTTCCTGCTGGAAAACGACCTCACCAAGGACTTCCTCTCCCCTTAAGGCTACTCTCTCCTCTGGAAGCTCAAGCTTCTTGGCAAGATTTTCTGTAAAGCCATGAACCTTGCCGCCGCCACCAACTACAAAGCAGGCACTGACAGTCTCGCCACCATTTAATTCCTTTATCTTTGTAGCAACCTCAGTTGTAATCTTTTCTACCACAGGAGCAACTATCTCCCATACATCAGACGCTGGGATTGTATGCTCAATGCTCATAATATCCTTGTATGTAACCTCATCATCTACTGTTGACGACAGCTTGATACTCTCTGCTGTTTTGAAGTCTACAAGATACTGCTGCACAATTACTTCTGTAAGCTCATCTCCTGCATATGGAATCATGCCATATGCCACTATGCTGCCATCCCTTGTGATTGAAATATCGCTAGTTCCCGCTCCAACATCCACAAGTGCTATATTAAGCATTCTGTAGTTTTCAGGTATTGCAACATTGATAGCTGCAATAGGCTCCAATGTCATATTGGCAACAGTCAGTCCTATCTGGCCTACAGCCGCATAGAGTCCATCCACTACGTCCTCTGGAAGGAAGGTTACGATAATATCGCATCCTATCTTGTTTGCCTTATGGCCTTCTATACTTATGAAAAGTTCTTCATTTAAGTAATATTTGACAACTGAATATCCTACACAATAAAACTTGTATTTTGTATCGTTATTCTCTTTTAAAGTCTCCTGGGCTTTTTCAATACCGAGAAGCTCCAGTGTATGTATATCCTCTCCTGTTACGACCGCTTCCTCTGCATAATCGTACTCTACATGTGTAGTAACAGTCTTAAGCACACGGCCAGCCGCTGCTATACATACTTCTGTCAGAGGCTGTCCTATCTGCTGCTCAAGCTCAGTCTTTACAACATTAAGGGTTCTTGCAACCCTTCCAATATCATGTATCTGACCATCAAGCATTGCTCGTGTCTCATGCTCTTTGATATACTGGGCTGCGACAACAAACTCATCATCCTCATTCTTATATCCAACTGTTCCTATTACATTTCTGGTTCCTATGTCCAGACCAAATACATTATCCATGAATATTTACTCCTCATTCATAAGCGCCCTGTCAATCTGTTCACAGGCAGCTTCAATGCTGCCATTATTGTCGATTACCAGAACGCAATATTTTCTATACTCTTCTTCGCTTAACTGACTCTTAAAAATATTGTCTATTTTCTCATCTGAGTATCCTCTTGAAGTCTTTAGTCTGTCTCTGCGATTTTCTTCACTGGTATATATATACCAGAGTTCATCACAAATTTTATCATAATGCTCCTCAATTAGTAAAGCAGCTTCAAGAACTAATAAGGAAAGTTTTCCACGCTTCTTCTCATATTCCTGCTGTTTGATAACATATTCCTTGACAGCAGGGTGTACTATGCCATTCATAATATCTCTTTTTGTCTTATCTGAAAATATTACTCTTGCAAGTTTTTCTCTGTTAAAGCTTCCATCACTGTTCCAGATATCCTCTGCTTTAAATGTCTGTCTGAGACACTTATAACAATCTGTCCCCGTTTCCATCAACTCATGGGCTATCTCGTCTGCAAGCATGACCCGGACACCCTCTTTTTGGCTCAGATAGGATAATATCTCCGATTTACCCGCACCTACACCACCTGTAATACCTATAAACTTCATAATAACCTAATCTATACCTTTTCTTTGTATGCACCTGTTCATCAGTGTGCATCATACCAGTCATAGCCAGTCTCTGTGCCCACTTCCATAGACACCTTAAGCCTGACAGCATTTTTCATTTCTTCTTCAAGAAGGGCTATAACCTTCTCTTTTTCAGTCTCCAATGTCTCAATCAGCAGTTCATCATGCACCTGCAAAATCAGCTTTGACTGTAAATTATCTCTTATTAACCGGTCATGCACCCTGATCATTGCAATCTTTATAATATCTGCTGCTGTTCCCTGTATAGGAGAATTCATGGCAACTCTCTCCCCAAACTGCCTCTGCATGAAATTGCTTGATGACAGTTCTGGAATAGGACGGATTCTATTAAATAATGTCTTTATATATCCATCCTTTTTTGCCTGCTCTACAGTATTATCAAGAAAAGCCTTTATCTTTGGATATGTTTTAAAATACTTATCTATAAAGTCCTGGGCTTCCTTTCTGCCTATGTTTAAATCCTGCGCCAGTCCAAAGGCACTGATACCATATACAATTCCAAAATTAACAGCCTTTGCATTACGTCTCTGCAAATCTGTAACCTCATCAAATGGTACCCCAAACACATGTGAAGCTGTAGTCCTGTGTATGTCCTGTCCATTCTGGAAAGCCTCTATCAGCTTTTCATCATCTGCAACATGGGCAAGTACCCTGAGCTCAATCTGTGAATAGTCAGAATCCACAAACAGGTTCCCCTTTGCTGGATGAAAAACCTTTCTAATCATCTTACCAAGCTCAATCCTGATAGGAATATTCTGTAAATTAGGCTCTGTGCTGCTAAGTCTGCCAGTTGCAGTTATTGTCTGGTTAAATGTAGTATGAATCTTTCCAGTCTCATCTATATAATTAGCAAGACCATCTGCATATGTCGATTTAAGCTTTGTCAGCTGTCTGTACTCAAGTATATCTGATACTATCGGATAATCTGCCGCAAGCTTGTCAAGCACATCTGCTGATGTGGAATAGCCAGTCTTTGTTTTCTTGCCATTTGGCATCTTGAGCTTTTCAAAAAGAATCACTCCCAGCTGCTTAGGTGAATTAATGTTGAATTCTTCTCCTGCCGCCTCATATATCTTCTTCTCAAGCTCTGTTATAGACACTGACAGCTTATCTCCATATTCTCTCAATGCCTCCCTGTCTATTGCAATTCCCTCTTTTTCCATATCGTAAAGCACGAACGCAACAGGCATCTCTATTTCACGATAGAGTGACAGCATCTCCTTTGCCTTAAGCTCCTCAGTCAGCACCGGCATAGACTTCCATGCAATATATACTTCATAGCACAAAGCCTTCATAGCCTTATTGCAGTCCTCATTCAAAGCCTCAGAAGGAGTTTTCTTATCCAGTATTTCTTTCTGTGAAGGAACCATTAAGCCAAGATAATCCTTTGCCACACCATCATATGGGTACTCTCCAAGTAATGGATTTAAAAGATATGCAGCAATCATCATATCAAAGTATTTTTTTCTGTCCTCAATGCCAATCTCAGGATTATATATGTGGAGATTAGTCTTAATATCTGGTGATATCCATAACTTCACATCAAGCTCTTTTAATTTATCATTAATATACTGGCTTGTAATCCTGTCATCAGTGAGTATCATATATATGTCCTCATCTGAATATGCAATAGCAAGTGCTGCATAATCATTTGTCACAGTCTGGGTAAATAATGACAGCTGACCATCCTGTTCACCCTTATGGGCAGCACTGCCTGTCCCAGCTACAAATGAAAATGCCACATCTTTACCCTTTGCCCCTGCAAACACTCTGTCGGCATCCTCTAATTCTGTAATCAGGGTAAAATGCTCCTCAACATTTATCTTAGGGGCAGATACATTAAATCTGCCAAGCAGATTTTTGAATTCGAGACGCTTGCACATGATAAAGGCATCCTCTGTGTACAGGCTGTCTATCGATTCAAGCCTTGCATCCTTAAAATCATACTCTACAGGTGCATCGAGCTTTATAGTAGCCAGTACCTTGCTCATAACTGCCTGTTCCCAGAACTCTACTATATTCTTACCAGCCCTTGGTGGTTTTATGGTATCTGCATTATCATGCACAGCCTCTATTGAATGGTACTGGTTTATGAGCGCACTGGCTGTCTTTTCTCCGATTCCAGGTACTCCTGGAATATTATCAGCTGTATCACCCTGAAGTGCCTTTACATCTATAAATTCCTTTGGTGTAACCTGATACTTTTCAATTACATCCTCTGCCTTGTAATTTTCTATCTCTGTACCAGTCTTTTTAGTCTTAGGAATCCTAATCATTACATGGTCTGTTGCCAGCTGAAGTAAATCTCTGTCACCTGAAATAACTGCGACATCCATTCCCTCATTCTCAGCTCTGACAGAAAGGGTTCCCAGTATATCATCAGCCTCATAGCCTTCCATTTCCACTATCTTGACACCCATTTTAGCAAGCATCTCCTTGATTAGTGGAACCTGCTGTCTAAGCTCATCTGCCATCGGCTTTCTGGTTCCCTTATATCCATCAAACATCTTATGTCTGAAGGTAGGTGCATGGACGTCAAATGCCACTGTCAGATAATCGGGCTTTTCCTCTTCCAATATCTTAAACATTATGTTTAAGAAGCCATATACCGCATTTGTATGGATTCCTTCTGAATTTGTCAAATCAGGCAGTCCAAAAAACGCTCTATTTAATATACTGTGTCCATCTATCAGAACTAACTTTTTGCTCATAAATACTTTTCCTAACCTGCTAACTAAATAGCTCTTGTATATTTTTTGAGGAATTCAGCTTCCTCTGCTGTCAAATATGGAGATACCTTTTTGTATACCTCAGCATGATAATTATTGAGATACTTCTTTTCTGCCTCTGTCATCATAGATGGATCAACTGCGTCCAAATCTACAGGGACATATGTGAGGTTTTCAAAATACATAAACTGTCCATATTCATTTTTGGTTCCAAGGCGGGCAACCAGCTCATTCTCTGTACGAATACCGAATTTGCCCTCCAGATATATACCTGGCTCATCTGTTGTAATCATACCAGGAAGGATTTCACTATCAGCACTTCGTCCTGGATACGCTCTCCAGTGGAAGCTGTTTGGTCCTTCATGTACATTTAATACATAGCCTACTCCGTGGCCTGTTCCATGATTATAGTCCATATCAATATCCCAGAATGGGGCTCTTGCCAGTATATCAAAGTTTAATCCACAACAACCCTGTCTGAATCTGGCACTTGCAAGATTTACATTTGAGCGGAGCACCCGTGTAAACATATCTCTCATCTCATCTGTCACTTCTCCAAGCGCAAAGGTTCTTGTAATGTCTGTTGTACCCTCAAGATAATGTCCGCCAGAATCTACAAGCAAAAAGCTCTCTGGCAGAATCTCCCTGTCAGTCTCCGGTGTAGCTGCATAATGTACTATTGCACCATGGTCTGCAAAACCACATATTGTCTCAAAGCTTAAGTCAATGAAGCCCTCCTGCTCTGCCCTGAGCTCTGCAAGATGCTTTGATGCAGATAACTCTGTCATATGGATTTTTCCTACATTTGTCTTAAGCCAGTACATAAATTTACACATGGCCACTGCATCCTTGAGATGAGCCTTTCTCACATTTTCAAGCTCTGTCTCATTCTTTACAGCCTTCATAAGTGTAGTCGGATCCTGGCAGTCTACTACCTTTACATCCTTTGACAGGCTGCTGCATATCCTGTAATTGACAACCTTTGTATTCATCATTACAGTTTCATTATTTCCTATTGTCTTTACATAATCATAGAAACTGTCATAAGGAGCTGTCTTTACACCATTTGCATCAAGGTAAGCCCTAAGCTCAGGTGTAACTATCTCCTCCTGTAAGAACCATGTGCAGCTGTCCTTTGTAAGTGCAAGGTAAGAGAGAACAACTGGTACATAACTTATGTCTCCACCTCTCACATTAAGAAGCCATGCTATATCATATAAGGATGACATCAAATGAACTGTAGCCTCATTTTCCTCCATCTTTGCCCTCACATCGCTAAGCTTGTCCTTTATGTCTCTTCCAGTGTATTTATTGTCAAATATCATGACTTGAGCCTTGGATAGAGCTGGTCTGTCCTCCCAGATTAAATCAATTAAATCCTCATCCACATATAAGCTGCCATTTTTCTTTGTGGCAATATCCTCAAGCCTCCTGCCCCAGGCTCCATTTACAACTCGTCCATCAAAGCCTATGCACTGACCGGTTTTAAGAGTATTCTCTATGTATTCATCCACAGTAGGTACTCCCTCTTCCCCCATCTTGCGAAGCTCAATTGTAGTGCCCTCAAGCTGCTTTGCTGCCTGCACAAAATATCTGCCATCTGTCCAGAGTCCAGCCTCAGTCATAGTAATAACTGCGGTTCCAGCTGAGCCTGTAAAGCCTGTTATGAATTTACGTGCCTTAAAATGCTCACCTACATACTCAGACTCATGAAAATCTGCTGTTGGCACAATATATATGTCTATATTTCTCTTAGCCATCTCGGCTCTTAATTTCTCTAATCTTTCCTTTATCATTATTCTTCACTATCCTTAAATTCAAAAAATTTGGTATCTATCTCTGGGTAAGAACGCTTAAGAGATATTGGTTTTCCGGCACGATTCAAAAAGCAGTGGCTGCTTCTCGCTGTCGTCCTTAACTCTCCAGTCTCCTTATCTGTCATCACATACTCTACTTCCATTTTTACGCCATTGTACTTCACAAGCTTTGTCTGGATTACAACTGTATCGTCAAACCTGACCATGCTGTGATAATCCACAGAAATAGACAGAACAGGACTGATAATC
>CAVFAM010000346.1:0-5560 GCA_963620375.1 Bacteroidaceae bacterium | reverse complement strand
CCTATCCATCCGCTATCCACCAGGGCATATGGTATGTCTCCCATCAGTCCCTCCTGTCTCAGATAGCCGACAGTATTTTCATAATTTATCCTTGAGTGCTGCTCTATATATTTAAACAGGATTTTTACATCCCTAAGCCTGCTCTTCAGCTCCTGTATCTGCCTGTAATTAAGCACCTCATCATAATGGTCTTCATAGCCTGCTATCCTTGCCACATGCCTTGCTTCCTCATCAGTGAGCAGTGCCCTCTTCATGATTCTTTCAAAGGTCACATCTATTCCGCCCAGACATATAAGGTCCAGGCTCTTTTCCCCAAGCAGATAATACTCTGCACTTCTTATGGCAAACCGTGACACCTTCAGGTAGCTGACTTCTATATCAAGCATTCTCTTATCTATGATTCTCTGTGCGGCGTGATACATCATCCAACCGTCCCTTGCCAGAAAATACAGCCTTTTCCTGCCAGCCTGCCTTGCTTTTTCAAGCACCCACTCCACATAGTCAGTTATGGCTGGTGCCCATATATGTAAAAAGCTTTCCTCATATCTGTATCCGTTCTCTTGTCTCAAAACCTATTGCCTCCGATGTCTTGCTCTCGGTATGTCTCTTTACCCTGGCACCCTCGCTTCTCTTTAGCAGAGATATGACTGATGCTGGCAGTATGCCGCCCACCACAGGTCTGATGCAGTATAGCCATCCAAACGGAAACAGCATACCCATCTTCTTAAAGTTCCTGTATCTGAGCTTTGCCTCGTTCATTCTGAAATGAAATGACCTCTTCTCATAAGACTCATTGTTTTCCCTGTAGCTAAAGAGGACTTCCTGCAGGTTATAACCCTTAAGTCCCTTCTGCCTTAATCGCATGAAAATCTCATAATCCTCACATCTTAGAGTCTCCTCCGCTTCCAGATAGCCCTCGTTTTCATCAAAGACCATGGCACGGAACATGACTGATGGGTGTACATATGGCGAGAACCTGAGATAATCCTTTTCCTCTGGATGCTCCGGCATCTCTCTGACTCCCCACACGCCCCTCTCATCAAAAAGGCTTGTGTTACAGCCACACCATGAATAGTCTGGGTTGTTTTCCAGAAAGCTCATCTGCTTTGCTATTCTGTCTGGCAGGGATATGTCATCTGCATCCATTCTGGCTATATACTTCCCCCTTGCCAGCCTTATACATTCATTCAGGCTATAGGCAAGTCCTCTGTTTTCCTCTTTTCCTGCTATGACTATTCTCTCATCAAGTCCTGCCAGGTTCTGCACCAGTCTGGCTGCATCAGGGTGTGAAC
This sequence comes from Bacteroidaceae bacterium, assembly GCA_963620375.1. GTDB lineage: Bacteria > Bacillota > Clostridia > Lachnospirales > Lachnospiraceae > Roseburia. The sequence continues at coordinate 4,268 of CAVFAM010000346.1, read as the reverse complement.
CATCATCCCAGATTATGAATTCCAAATCCTTGTATGTCTGGTTGAGTATTGAATTTACTGCTTCTCTTAATACATTTTCATTCCATTGGTTGTAGACTCCCATTATCACGGAAACCATTGGTTTATCCATTATCATCACTCCCCTAATACCCTGGCGTATACCTTTATCATTGTCTTTTCGACTTCTTCTATCGTGAATTTCCTGACTGACTCTCTGCACCTGTCAGCCATTCTCTGCCTATAGGCTTCATTCTCATATAACAGCTCTATGGCTTCCTCAAATTCTTCCGGTGAATCATATCTGCACACGATTCCGTTACTGCCATCCGATGCGTACTCCCTTGTTCCCCTGTTGTCCGCTGCTATAAGTGGGACATTACACATCAGTGCTTCTATGGCTGCCACTCCCAGTCCCTCTCTGATAGATGGAAAGGCAAACACATCTGCGGTTTGCAGTATCTCGTTCATGTCTGTGCGGTAGCCCAAAAGCCTTACCCGGTCTTCCAGTCCCTTTGATTTAATAAGCTCTCTTAGCTTATCCTCGTTTGGTCCCTTGCCACAGATGGTGTAATATATGCTGAAGGTTTTATTTGCCCTGCCTGCATAGTCTGTATTATGTTCATTGTCATTAGAAGCACTTGTTTCATACTTATTTACAAGTGCTGCAACAGCCTCTATGACCACCTTCTGATTTTTGTTCTCATTCAGTTCTGCCGCCGTCACTATATGAAAAGCGTCTGCCGGAATTCCAAGCTCCGCTCTTTTTGTCTCTCTCATTTCTGGTCTCGGAGCGAATTTTTCCTTGTCCACTCCTACACTGTGGATTAAATACACTTCCCCCTTCTTCTTGAGCCTGAATTTCTTTGCCCTGATATAATCCTCCCTGTTTATGGTGACGATTACATCTGTATATCTCGCCAGAAATCTCTCCGCCGTGTAAAACAGTACCCAGTTTATGATTGATGCTCCCTCATAGAAGTGGAAGCCATGGGCTGTATATATCACCTTTGGATGTCTTTTGCTCATTTTTGCTGCTATTCTTGCTGCGACACCGCCCATGGGGTTGTGGCAGTGTACTATGTCTATCTCATTTTCATCTATTACTTTTATAAGCTGTTTTATTGCTTTTATGTTCTTTGCTATCTTTGCCGGTGACTTCTCGATGTCGATTTGATGAAGTGCCACCTTTTCTTTTTCAAGTTCTGTCTCATCAAATGTATATATTGGGTTTGTAAAATTGGATGCATAGTGTATCTGGCATCCTCTCTGTTTTAATAGCTTTACATCATTTTTTTCAAATTGTGGCAAAAAACCACTTATGGTTGTTACAAACAGAACCCTTTTCATAAACGTCTTCCTTGTATACAACAGATTTGGGTGGGGCAGCTGCCCCACCTTGCTCTGTATTCCTTTATCCACCACATGATATTTTGGAAATATAAGATATCTTATTTTATTTCTTTTTATTTCTTAGATTGTGTTACTCAGATTATGCGAAATATTTCTTTCCACATACTGCTGCTCCAGCAAATCCAACTACTACGAAAAGAGCTGCTACTGGCATAGCTGCACCTGTCTTTGGAGAAGCTGTTACTGTTGAAACCTCAAGCTTAACTACTGCGAATGGAGAGAAGCTTGCTGTCTTGAATGTTACAGAACCTGCTGCAACGCTTGTTGGAACGATTGTCTCCCAAGCTGAACCTGTGTAGTGAAGAACTGCGATTGTGTCTCCAGCTGCGATTCCAGCGATGTTTGCTGTTACAGTGTAGTTTCCGTCAGCATCCTTTGCTGCTGTTGAAGCATCGATGTTTACTACTGAAAGGATTGAAGCTGAAACCTTCTTGTTTGAATCTGTAGCTGCTGCTGCAAGATCACTGTTTCCGAGCTTTGTTCCTACTGTTGCAAGGTCATTTAATAATGCGTTCTGTACCTCTACTGCTGCTGCCTTAACTGTTGTATCCTCAACTGCTGATACTGTGAATCCCTCAGATACTGTTGTTGCTGCAACATACTCTGCTGGAGTAGCTGTAGTTGCTACTGATGTAGCTGCCTTCTGAGTTGCTACAGGAGCCTCAGTTGTTCCTACTGTTGGGCTGGCAGCGAATGCTGTTACTGTTCCCATTGTCATAACAGTGAGTGCTGTTACGATAGCTAATAATTTCTTCTTCATTTTTGTTATTCCTCCCTTCCTCATATTCATGTGGCTATATCAAACTGGAAATGTGGTTTCCCAGTGAGATACCATTAAACTGGCTCGTAAAATAGTTTTACAATCAGTTCCTGTAGAGAATCATCATCTACATAGAACTCCTCAAAGTTATCACCCTGTATTGTTTCCCCTTCGAGTGAATACATATTTTTTACATCAAAGTTGTAATTTATAAACTCAGTTACCAGATAGGTAAAGCTGTTTATATCTATATCTGTCACCATGTATTTGCTCACGGTGTTGTAGAGGTTTATCGCCACTCTCACATCTGCTGTGGACTGGTTCTTTGCCTCTGCTGCAAAGGTAGTCAGGTACTGCTTCTGTCTCTGAAGTCTCTGCTCGTTTGAGTTAAATACATTCTCATTTCGCAGTCTTATGTACCAGTATGCCTGCTTGCCATGGAGGGTCACGGTCTCTCCTGCATGGAGGTTCATGTCATATTCCGGGTAGACTATGTCATCCAATACCTCTACTGTGATTCCGCCTAAGGCATCATTTAACTCCGGAATAGAGTCCATGCTGATGGCTGCATAAGCATTGATTGGTATGTTGTGGAACATTCTGGACACTGCCTTGACCTGTCTCTCACAGCTCTCCTCTTTGCCGTCTCCATAGCCATGCTGTAAGGCTATCTGTTTTGTGAACATGCCCTGATATTTGCCGTTTTCGTCAAACACATCTATGTCTGCCATGGAGTTTCTATTTATAGCTACGATATATACGTTTTTGTCGTGGGGATTAATAACCATAAGGAAAAGTGCATCTGCCTGTCCTCCAGCCAGCTCTCCCTCTGCCTCCCAGCTCTGACCGCCTACCTCTGTGACAGTCTCCTTGTCAATTCCCATGACAAGTATGGTAATCAGGTCTTCATTCAGCTGATAGGTCTGTCCCTTGTAGAGTATCTGGTTTTCCTCCAGTCCGTCATCCTCGGTTCCTACATCTGCCACCTCTGTGCCTGCCACACGCCCATAGACATTATTTTTTCCAATAAGTCTCATGACGCATATGATTCCGGCAACCACAAGCACTATTCCAAGTACTGTGACCACAGTGACTCCTGCCAGTCCCATCTTCTTTTTTTCTACTATCTCTTTGTTATCTAACATTCAAATCTCCCTGCATATTAGTGCAAGTCTATACTGTGCTGCTTATTTCCCAGGATTTAGCAATTTTCCTGCCACCAGATACCTGTAGTCTGAGTTGTGGTCTGATGTACATGTTGAGAGTGTGATTATTTTATCCTCTGTGGTCACTTCCACGTCTGTCTTCACATTAGACTCTCTGCCTGTCCCCTCAAATATGCTGTCCAGGTAATCCTGGTATACATACTCGTTTGAGTAATCAAAGTTTGCCAGAAGGTGCAGGGCATCATACTCATATGCCGCAAATATCTGGTAGACAAAGACATAGTCCTCTGTGTAGATGAAAATATAGTTGTCCTGATTAAACACATCCTCATCCTCAAAGTTGTGTAATGACGAGAACATGGTCTTATCCTTTAGGTTGTGGCCGTACAGCACTGTATTAGTGTCTGTAAAATCCCTGCTGTTGTAATCCTCTGTGTAGATACAGCCCGGGTATCCGCTTGAGCCATCTATGTTGTGGTTCAGGTAATAGCTGTTGTCTGTCGGATGCTGCAGCACAGGATAATCTACGGTTGTATTTGGCACATATATCCAGGCATATATATCCTCGTTTTCTTCATGTAAGGCATCCCAGTCCAGATTTTTCTCCGGGATGTCTATACCAGCCAGGGCATCCTCACTTGTCTCTGTTTCTGTGTCTATAACAATAGCTTCTTTGTCTGGGATGTCGTTGACTGCTTCCTGCATCTGCTCATATGAATCATTGGCTGTTTTTTTCTCATTTTTCTGGATAACTAATGCCACTACTCCACATATTAAAAGTAGTAAGAATAAAACAAATAAGATTAACCATATTGGCTTTTTCTTTTTCATATCAAGCTCCCATTTTTCACTAATTTTTCACATATTTCTACAAATCTCACTTTGCAGAATATCACAACCTGCGGTCGTAGTCAATACAACCAGTAGCATTA
>CAVFAM010000345.1:0-2613 GCA_963620375.1 Bacteroidaceae bacterium | reverse complement strand
GTGTTAGAGCCGGGAATGTTAACGATTATTTTTGCGCTAATGTTGACAGAGTGGGTAGGCATGAGCCGTATAGCACGTGCTGAAATGTTGAAATTAAAAGAACAGGAATTTGTTCTTGCATCGCGGACTTTGGGAGCAGGAAACTTTTTCATTATTTTCAGAGAAGTTTTACCGAATATTATCGGACCAATTATCACACAGGTCATGTTTTCGATTCCTACCGCTATTTTTACAGAAGCATTTTTAAGCTTTGTCGGTCTGGGTATTCCAGTGCCACAATGTTCGTTAGGTTCGTTGATCTCAGATGGATTTAACAGTTTCACAACACATCCATATCAGATTATTCCGCCGATTGTGGTCATGGCGCTTCTGATGTTAAGTTTTAATCTTGTGGCAGATGGGCTGCGTGAAGCGTTAGATCCAAAATTGAAGGAAATGTAAAATCAAAAATAAGTCAGCATTCGAAGTGAGACAACGTAGAAAGGGGATTAGTATGTCAGATACAAAGGAACAGATTTTAAAAATAAGAGATCTGGATATTACATTTCAGACAACAGCAGGAAAAGTACATGCAATCCGTGGAGTAAATATTGACCTGATGAAGGGTGAAACAGTAGCAATTGTGGGAGAATCAGGCTCAGGAAAATCAGTAACAATGAAAGCAGCCATGGGAATATTGGCATCAAATGCGACAGTTACAAACGGAACAATTGAATTTTCGTATCATCATGCTGATGGTGCACCTGAAACAATAGATATTTTGAAAAAAGATAAAAAATGGATTAGACGGCATATTAACGGAAAAAGAATAGCAATGGTTTTTCAGGATCCTATGACAAGCCTTGATCCAACAATGACAATTGGAAAGCAGATTATGGAGGGCATGATATGGCATTTTAAGACTCCTAAAAAAGAGGCTTGGAATAAGGCTGTAGAATTGTTAAAGGAAGTAGGAATTGATGATGCAGAAAAACGAATGAAAAACTATCCTCACCAGCTTTCTGGCGGTATGCGTCAAAGAGTGGTTATTGCTATTGCACTGGCTTGTAATCCAGACCTGTTAATCTGTGATGAACCGACAACAGCACTAGATGTTACTATACAAGCAAAAATTATTGAGTTGATTCGCAGGGTTCAGAAGGAGAGAGGCATATCTGTTATTTATATTACTCATGATCTGGGGGTGGTTGCCAAGGTCGCAGATTTTGTGAATGTTATGTATGCGGGAAAAATAGTAGAAAAAGGTACAGTAAATGAAGTATTTTATGATGCTAGGCACCCATATACATGGGGATTACTTTCTGCCATGCCGGATTTGGACACTGCAGATGAGCGGTTATATACAATACCGGGTTCTCCACCAAATCTGTTAAATGAGAAACCGGGAGATGCATTTGCACCTAGAAACCGGTTTGCTCTCGAAATAGATGAAAAAGCAGACCCGCCAATGTTTAAGATTTCGGAAACACATTATGCTGCAACATGGCTCTTAGATCCGCGTGCACCGAAGACAGAAATGCCAAAGGAATTACAAGAAAGACTTTTGCGAATGAAAAAGGAGGCTGGAATCGATGATGACAGATGAGACAAAGACACCTCTTCTTTCGGTGAAGGGACTAAAACAGTATTTTAAGGTGAACAGCAATTATACAGTACATGCTGTGGAAGATGTCAGCTTTGACATATACCCTGGAGAAACTTATGGACTTGTAGGAGAATCTGGTTCGGGAAAATCAACTATAGGGCGAAGCGTTATCAGGTTATATGAACCGACAGATGGAACAATTAACTTTAATGGAATGGATATAAGCGGCAGGCTGAATAAAGAAAAAAGTCAGGCGCTGCGTACGCAGATGCAGATGATTTTTCAGGATCCGATGGCTTCTCTTAATCCAAGAAAAAAGGTTGGAGATATAATAGGAGAGGGCCTTGATATACATCATATGTATAAGAACAGGGGAGAGAGAGAAGAAAAAATCAGAAATATACTTGCAAAGGTTGGACTTTCACCAGAGCACGCAAGCCGCTATCCACATCAGTTTTCCGGAGGTCAGAGACAGAGAGTAGGAATTGCAAGAGCACTTATTATGGATCCAAAACTGATTATTGCAGATGAGTGTATATCAGCATTGGATGTGTCCATACAGGCACAGGTTGTAAATCTGATGAAGGATATCCAACAGGAAACTGGAGCAGCCTATCTGTTTATTGCTCATGATTTGTCTATGGTAAAATATATCTCTGACAGAATCGGAGTATTGCACCTTGGACATCTGCTTGAAACTGGTACAACCGAAGAAATATTTGAAAATCCTATACACCCATACACAAAGAGCTTATTGTCAGCGATACCTGCACCAAATCCAATTGTGGAAAAACAGAGAACAGCACTGAGCTATGATTATAAAACATCAGGTATAGATTATAATAATGGGGTAGACCATTTGATTTCTGGCAGCCATTATGTGAAGTGTACAGATGAAGAACTTGATATGTGGAGTAGATAATACCAGTCAAACCTGCTGCCAACAGCTTTTCTGGATGCATCATGGCAGCTTAATAAATAGACAGTTAGTGATAGCTGTCTATTTTTGTGTTATTATATTTAATATG
>CAVFAM010000344.1:0-32652 GCA_963620375.1 Bacteroidaceae bacterium | reverse complement strand
GGAATGGTGGCTCACTCTCACCGGACAGGTGGCTCATTTTGGCGCAGATTATTCACAATTCATCATATACTGCTGACAATCCATTTACCATTGTCTGCGAAACACAAAAATGAGCACAGTTTCTTATTGAATCCCAATAGGGTTCATTATTTATTTCATATGGATTGCTGTAAGTATATATTGATAATGACATTTTATACCTCCATTAAATTCTGCCACGAAATCTTGCTCTTTGATTTAATATCCTTCATCCAAACAACATTTCTGATAGCTCGTGTTAGTGCTACATACAATACTCGACTTTCTTCGTTAACTCGTTCATTTTGTTCCTGCGATACATCATAATTGGAATTATATTTCTTGTTTGGTTCATCTCCAATTCTAATTCCATATGCAAGTTTTTCATTTTCTACATACACATCTAAATCAGCTTTCTTCATTGATGCAATATCCATACCCATATATGGCATAATTACGCATCCATATTCCAATCCTTTTGCTTTATGAACAGTAGTACAAATCACTCGTATATCATCAGTCTCTACCTCAATATTTCGTGCGAGTTCTTCCTGCTTTGTCATAATATTTATGTGCATACTGTGTTCTATCACATTGAGAGTTAAGTAATCCACACTATATGTTTTAATTATTTTCTCTAATACCAATTCATAATTTGCTTTATAGAATCTTTGCTCACTATCGGTATCTGAATATTGATACCAAGGCTGACATCCTTCATAGATACTCCTCAGAAGCATTAAAATTGGTTGAACCTTAGTATCCATAATTATCTTTTCCCATGTTGTGTTCATCACAGTTGTGAAATACTGATTAAGTACATCTGTTAACTTTTTTACCTGCTCCTCTGTACCTAAACCATGTAATCCTTGTATATCTAACTGAATTCCTACATAATTTGAATCTATCAAATTAAAAAGATTCACTGGATCTCTCGGGTTAAGCAGCGCAATTACCAATTTATACAAATCTAAAGCAGGCATAAGCTGATATAAATCTCCACCTACTTGAGTTTCTATAAACTCACCTCGAACCTTTGCTTCCTCCAAAATATTATGAATTTGCCAATTATCTCTTACCAAAATGGCAATTATCATATCTTTAGAAGATAATTTATGATGCTTGGATAGATATTTTATAATATCTTTCTGCCTTGCGATTTCTGCAAAGAGCTGTTCCATCCTCTGCTCATCGCCGTCATACTCTAATTTGGTCACTAACTCATGTTCCGATAGATACGTCTCAACACTACTGGTCAGCGAATCCTTTCCTTTATGAAATGGCAAATATCCTTTTGAACCCATTTTAGAAAATACTGCATCAAATTTATCTAATAATCTCTTATCAGTTCTATAATTTATGGTAAGTGAAAATTCTTCCCATTTCTCTTTATCTGTTCTAATTAGGTCAAACGCACTAATTGTCGCACCTCTAAAACGATAAATACTCTGCTTTAAATCGCCAACTACAAAAAGCTTTGTGTCTTTAATCACATTTTGTAACTTTAAGAAAGAATCAATCTGAACATCATCAGTATCCTGAAACTCATCAATAAATAAGTACTTATATTTAAGACTACATTTTTCCTTAAACGCTCCATTTACTGCATCGTTCAGTAATAGCATACTTTCTTTTAGATCAATTTTATTTTTTGAAAATATCTGTTCTTCGTATTCTTTTTCTGCTGGTATCATAACCTTCATTATGACATCATTAAAAAATGGCCACTCTTCAAATGTCCCCAGATTTTCTGCTTTAAGTTCTTTAATCCCATAGCTCTTATTATATAATTGCTGTGAAAAATGCATTAACAACTTTCTGAACTTATGAACAGGCATTCTTAGTTGTTGGGCAAAATTCGCATCTTCTTTTTGCTTTTGAACCAGAAAATCATTAAGATATTTCTCATATACCTGCTCTTTCGCATACTCACTTGAGGAAATTGCAAAATCCGCACCCAGTCCATACTCCATAGCGTTGCTTTGCAAAACAGCTTTAGCAAATTTATGTATGGTCGAAATCTGCATTAAGTCTACAGCCTCTATTTCATGTAGCACTTTTTTGTTTTTGGTGAGAATATAACAATTCATAAAATACTGCTTTAGTCTTAATTTCATATTATCAGCAGCTTCATTCGTAAAAGTCACCATAGCAATCTCATCTACAAGATTATTTATAAATCGTTTTCTACTCATGCACAAATAGGCAATACGAGATACCATTGAATAGGTTTTACCAGTTCCCGCACCTGCTTTAACGAGTACATTTTTATCACCCATTGCATGTTCAACCTTATACTGATCAAAATTCCAACTTGTGGAATTTGCAATTTCTTCAAGTATCAATTTTTGTTGTTCTGTATATTGTCCCTCTACAATAATTTCATCGTTATTCAAATCCAAATTATGTGTATAGATTTCAAAATTAAATATTCTAAATGAGCCAAATACACCACTAAAATCATTTCTTTCATCTATTTCTGCCAATCTCACATTTCCTTTATCAGAAATAATACCTCTGGCATTAAATCCTGCTTCCAACTTATCGCAAACGGATAACAAATCTATTTCACTCTTAACAAATGCAACAATCTTTGTTCCGGCAAAATACATTTCTATCAGTTCATCTGAATCCTTTTCTGTTAATTCTTTGTTGAATACCTTCAGTAATGAATATGCATCCGAAACCTCTACAATTTGATCATCCTTTGCCTTATATGATGGTTCAAAATGTTGTCTTACTATAGCCATTGCTTTTTCATCAAACGGAGTACTATTTAATGGCTTTTTCTTGACAAATGCATTTGATATCTTCTGCCCTAGTTTAGTTGCTGAATTCAGGTCATCCGAGAAAATAGTAAAATCCCTAGATGATACAATGTCTAACCTTACATCCTTATATTCTTTTTCTGATATAAACGGATAACATACCATTGATAATACAACTGGACTTATTGCAAACTGGTCATTCAAGAAATTCAGCCAATCAAATCTATATCCTCTTGCCTGTTTCTCTGGAGAACCATAAATTTGGGATTCTCCTTGAATCACAATTTCATCAGGACCTTTCACATCAAAGATGTACTGAGACTGCCATCCTTTTACTTCAATGACCATAATTCCAACATTTTTTATAAGTAATGCGAAATCAAATTCACGATCATCAACCACCTCTCGATGATTGTAGACTACAACATCGTTAGGCAATAATGAAGACAGTTTTTCCCATACTAACGCTTCACCTTTATATTCAGTTGGCTTGTTATCCATCATTAATGCCATAACGTGTTATTCCTCCTAAATTTCAGCTTTAAGTATGCCTACAAATTTTTCTATATCTTTTGCTGTTGTATATTTGTTTATAGATACTCTAAGTACTTTTGTAACCTTATCTGCCAATCCAAGTGCCTGTATTACATAAGATGGTTCTCCAGCACTACAAGCAGATCCAGTCGACAAAGCCACATCTTCGCTAATCTTCTTAATGAATCTCTCATTATGAAAATCAGTTTTGTCCACTACCAAACTAATGATACCAGGTAAACGCTTTGATATATCTACAGTTGTATGAACACCTTCAATAGTAGAAATACCTTCAATCAACATATCATCCAAACTTTTTATATATGCTTCATTTATCTTAAGATCTCTAAGTGCTATTTCAGCTGCTTTGCCAAAACCTACAATATTATGAACTGCATGTGTTCCTGCACGGAATCCAAATTCCTGCTCACCCCCATGCATAAATGCTGTAATAGGTACTATCCCGTAAGCATCAGACTTCATAAATGCAGCGCCTATGCCTTTAGGTCCATATATTTTGTGTGCAGAACAAGAAGCATAATCAATTCCCATTCTCTTAACATCAATTTCTATCTTACCCAAAGCCTGTGTTAAATCAGAATGAAGTGCAATGTTATTCTTCTTACAGATTTCTGCCACTGACTCAACATCACTTATTGTCCCTATTTCGTTATTCACATAAAGCATTGATACAAGTGCTGTATTTTCTTTAATTGCAGAAGTAATTTCTTCAACACTAATCTCACCATCTGGAGTAACTCCAACAAATGAAGCTTCATATCCTCTATCTACTTTTTTCTTTACACCAAATAAAGATGTAGTAGGATCATTGTTTGAATATAATTCACCATTCAAATACTTACAGGTGTTTAATGTTGCCTTGTGTTCTACAAGAGATGTAATCACATGATTCCTGCCATCTCCGTAAAACTTTCTATAATCTAAATATCCCTTAATAATAAAATTTGTACTTTCTGTTGCTCCAGCTGTGAAAATAATCTCATCCGGCTTTGCACCTAGCAACCTTGCAACCTTTTCTCTGGCTTCCTCGACAGCATTCTTAGCATGAGTTGCTTTGCAATAATATTTACTTGACGGATTTCCAAACTCCTCATTCAAATATGGAAGCATCGCATCTCTAACTTCCTCATCAATAGGAGAGGTTGCACTATTATCTAAATAAATCATACTGTATCCCCCTCTCCTAAAACCTGAAGAATATATTTATCCATATTTCCAGCATGATTATACATATCTAGCAACAGTTGACTACCTCTGTCGATATGTGCCTTTACATACTGTGGAAAATATTCCTCGTCTGTTAAACATCTTCCTTCAACCTGTTCAATAAGCACCTTGAAATATGTATCATTATCACCTGTAATAGTCTGTCTATTCAAATCTAATCCATCAGAATCTGACTTATAATCTGTGACTGATGTTTTTTCTAACAAAGACCATGCTATTGCATGCTTAACCAAGGTATATGGTTTATAATTTGTTCTATTTTCTAGTTCCTCAAAGATTTCTTGTGTTCTCTTTGATGTTTTTAATCTAAAAATCATTGGCTACACCTCAAAAAAGTAATTATTCTCAATCGTAGTTCTGTTTTCATTTTCATCGTTAATCAACAGATACTCTTTTGAAATATAAGGTTTTACTATCTTATAATACTCCTCATTTATTTCTTCATCTGTAGACAGAATAATTACCTGATTACTAATATTCGGGAAGAATTTTTCTGAGATTTCACGTCTATGATTTGCATCAATTCTCGCATATGGAGTATCAATAACAAACGGAATATTCTGTCCTGATATCTCGATAATCGCCCAATACAATGCCAAGATAAAAATTTGACGTTCTCCTTTTGACAATCTTCCTAGCTCAATTTTCTTATATAATTGAATTGGTTCCTTGCCCAATTCGACTTCAGATATATTTTTCAGCACATTTATAGATGTACCGTGTAACATTTTAATCAGTCTTTTTTCACCTTTAGTTCCAATAAGATTTGTAAACTCTGAACTTCCCAAATTCTTGTACAGCGTCAAGAGTTCTTTGCCGTTGTATTCCTCGTCCTGATATAAATTAAAATCAAAATTCTTTCCAATTTCGATATGTGTTATCAAATTGTTTTTTCTATAAATTGACTTCAATTTCTGTACAATAGTCTTCTCAAGTTTCTTTCTTATGCTTACAGTTTTCTCTTCTAGGAACTGTTCCATCATAGAAGAAATACCAGTGCTCAGCTCATAGACATGCTTATTCTGGGCATTTGATTTAAGAATTTGCATCGCTTTATCTCTAATCTGTTCTTGCGAATGCAATTCTTTATCAATATCCTCTAATCTGTGTTGCGAGTCATATAATCTACTTGTTAAGTCATCCTTTTTCTTAAGAATTTCATTTTCCTTTTGAGCAAATGTATTAACATCCTCCTCACTCATTGAGTTTTTCAGAATTCTATTAATCTCTGCTGTTCTTTCAGAAGCTGCCTTTCTCTTTTTAACCATATCAACCATTGCAGATACATCAAAATCATCTAAAGACGATACAATGCCATTTACTCGTCCAATGTCCTCTTTTGACAAATCAAACATCATTTCCAGATCTTCACGGAAACCTTTTGGTCTAAATGTGTCCAATAAATAATCCATCAACTGATCCACCTTCGAATCTGACACATCACCTTTTAATAATTCTGAAATTGAATCTCGCTTCAGCTTGCTTTGAACGTAATAAAATATCTCACCTTTTTCTTCAAAATCCAGTTGTGACATAATTGGATTAGTAAATTCTTTCAATATATAAAACGGCATTAGTCCTTCTACAAATATTTTAATATTTGTAAGTGTTTCCGTTTTCACTTTCTCTGCATGATTATACTCATCTTCTAACTGTTTCTTCTCTTTACGCGAAATTCCTCCTGCATTTTTAAATGCAGTTTCTAATTCAGTAAGTTGAACCTCTATATCTTCTAATTCCTTTGTTAAATTGTTTACTTTTGATTCAAGTTTTTTCTTCTCTGTTTCTAATAGTTCCATCTGCTGTTTTGCAGACTCATATGTGTCGTATGCGTCATCATCATCTATAGAATTGTTTCTTGTTACATATCCTTGTGTAAATTTACGGATAATCTCAAACACATCCATTCCGCACATTGTGAATACAGCATTCCTAACATATGTGTTGTATGCACTGGTAGAGAAAATATTACCAACCTCTTCTCCATCAAAGAGGAAAAATTCAAATAAGTCCGGAGGGATAATACTTCGCAAATAATTCTCAAAGTATGACAATTCCTGGTCATTCAATTGCTTGCCATCTCTTTCTACTGTGTATTTCTCTGTAAGCCTTTGATTGGTATAATCCCATTTCCTTGTTATCACATAATTTCTAATATCACGCTCAATCTTAAGTTGTAGCGTTATCTGTACTTCCGATTCCACAACCTCCTGTTGAAATGCTTTTGAATTGATTAGGTCTTTAATTTTAGAAATATAATGACTATTTACACCTACATATCCATATGCTAATGGTCCATACAATGCAACTTTTATTGCCGTAAAAAGAGAAGTTTTACCTGCCCCATTTTTTCCACCAATGAGTACAATGTTTTTTCCAGCATCTGTTATCTCGAAATCAAATTCATTATTACCCTCATAGGAGCTGAAATTATGTAATTTTACTTTATTGATTTTCATTTTCAATCTCCTCTATTATTTCATAATGTAGCCATTGCTGATTCAATAGCCTATCTATTCCATCTCTAAGTATTTTTTGATTTGAATAGTTTTTATTTCGATAAACCGATAATAACAGATTGCGGATCAATTCCTCTGGTACATTATTTTTTTGAGCCAGATTTTCTAATTCAACAACAGTTTCATTATCAATCAAAGGTTCTTTATAGTCATACCAAGGAAGTCTTTTCCCTGTTATTTCCTCATATAATTCCACTAAAACTCTTCGAGATAAGTCTAATTCTTGATCCCAGATTTCATCTATTGCTTTCAGTTCATCTAATGTTATAAGTTCATATCCCATAACCTGTTGGGTTTCTAACAACTTTCGAAGAATAAGTTTTCTTGCTTTCCAGTTAAATGGACCGAATCCCATATTACCTTGCTTATCACGATATACCGTTCCATTTCTTCTCTTTTTCTCTCGATATTCTTCATTATCTCGTATACTCATAAGCCAACTTCTAAATTCAGCAAGCGGTATCAACTCTCTATGTCCACTCTTTATAAATCCATTTAACGACTTATCTTCTTTAACAACTGTGCATACCCAGCACCCAAAACGTGAATTACCACAGCTCTGTGTCTGACCACCTGCATGAATACCAGCAAAAGGACATTCTCCACTATCTGCATCCGCGTAAAGCGATACCAACTCGCTATTATCCGATCCCCAAGGTGTTCTTCCGCCATCACACCTAAGTAAAACATCCCATACGTCATCTGTTGTAAGTTCTACAATAGGGTTATAAACATATGCATCCTGTATGGTTTCATGTCGATTTAGAAGTCTATTTGCAAGTTCTCTGCCTTCAATTCTTCTCTTTCGTGCTATACTTTCTGCTTTTCTGACTCCAAGAAGAACAACTACTTCTTTTCCTTCCTCGTCAATAACTCTTTGAATATATTCACCACTAGGATTTATTTTTAATCTATCTGTACACCATCTGAATGTTCCATTCATTCTAGGTGTAGGGAATCCTCTTCCAATTACATTTGCCCAAAACGAATTGTTTGGTGGAGGTGTAACCATAGCCGACTTTATTGGTAGCCCATCTCTATCTGCTGCCTGTCCCAACAAATCATTCATTTTACTTAAATATATTTTTATAAGTGGATTTTCAATTAGAGTATCCGAAGATACAATATAAACATTTTTATGTCTATCATCTGGATCTAATCCCAATAACATCTTATAAACAAGTTCTACTACGGTTGTAGAATCCTTACCACCGCTATATCCTATAACCCATGGTCTGTCATCGGACTTGTAGACATACTTAATTTCTTCAATTAACTCCTCAAGCGTATTTTCGTTAAAATAACTATTCGCCATCTTTATCACCTCTTTGTTGAGCCACTTCGTTTAACAAACGCAAACTCAGCTCTTTTTTTGTGTCGTCCATAGTTTCAACGACATTTAATATCTGCTGTTCATAGCTGCTTTCCTCAGTGATAAGTGTTCTTCTACCAATAAGTTCATCTAAAGAAATCTTGTACAAATCAGCTGCACCATGTAAAAATTCCACATCTGGTGCCGTGGTATTCCTTTCTATGTTACTCACTCTTTGTTGAGACAAATTGAGAGCCTCTGCTAATTGTTTTTGTGTGTATCCATATTTCTTTCTTAATTCAGATAATCTGCTTCCAATTTCCATAGAAATGCCCACCTTTCCAATTTTTTATTGTACTATAATTATGCTTTTTTTACAATAAAATTTTGTATTTTTGCTCTTGACTAACAATTATTTTGTATTATAATAAAAATACAAAAAATTTGTTAGTTCAAAAACAGAAAAGGAGGATTAAAACAATGTTTGTTTGTAAAAAATGTGATGAAGAGTACGATGAAAACATGCGTTATAGTCGCGATTCCAGATACTGCAAGAAATGTGGAGAAGAACGTACTCAATATCTCACTTACCGACGTGACACTTTAGCTTCATTGCGTTCTATGCCTCTTGAAGCCAAAATAATTCAGACAAAGTATCTTATTAATCAAGCTGTTAGAACTTTTGGAGAAGATCACTGCTACATATCTTATTCGGGTGGAAAAGACTCTACGGTGTTATCTCATATTACTAAACAATTATACCCTAACATATTACATTTATTTGCAAATACCACTAACGAATATCCTGAAACCTTAAAACACATCCAATGGGAAATCAAAGAAAATCATACCAATATCATGATTGTCTATCCTATAGATTCTAAGGGAGAAATGTGGAATTTCAAAAAAGTAGTGGAACACTATGGGTATCCTATGTTCTCCAAACGCGTTTCAAACGCCATCAGAACATATCAACACGCAAAAACTCCTCGTACCAAGCAAAACTCTATTGATTACATAGAGCGCAACTTCAAGAAATATCAAAAATATATGGAATTACCTATTTCTGATAAGTGTTGCGACAAGCTAAAAAAGGAGCCACTTCGCCGTAAAGCAAAAGAATTAGGGATGAAATGTGTTATATTAGGAATCCTGGCATCCGAAAGTTACCAACGTGAAAAAGCCTGGCTTGAATATGGCTGTAATGTTTTTTATCAATTTAAAGACAACCAATGTAAGCCACTCTCTTTTTGGACTGATGATGATATTAATGAATATATTGAAAAATATAATGTTAAGATCCCAGATTTATACAATATGGGTTATACAAGAAATGGTTGTATGTTTTGTGGGTTCGGAGTTCACCTTGAAGTTCCAGAATCCAATCGTTATCAAAAACTGAAAGCAACTCATCCAAAGCAATATGCCTATTTTATTGACAATTTTGGTGGCATGATGCTTCAGTTTGATATAGTTGTATAGTAACTATGCAAGCAAATATGAGCGAGAAGAGATTAGCAATTTTTCTCTTTTCGCTTGCATTAACAGAGAGTCTTCTATAGTATCCTTTGCTTATAACTTATCAATCTACTCCTCCAAAATAGGTTCATGCACATATGTACTGTTCATCTACACAAAAAAGGACGCAGAATCTCTCCCACGTCCTCAAAACTATCTGGCTTTATCTTCTCTTACCTTTGATACTTCCTTATGTGCCGCTTCCTGCTTCACCTCATCCACGTCTCTAGCCTCAAATGCATCTGCATTATACTGATACTCCTGTGATTCAGCGACCATAGGTGAATATACAACCTCTGCTTCTACTCGCTCAGCTTCTGCCCTCTCCGGCTCTGTCTGTTCCTGTGCTTTCGCATTCTCCATATGCTTTTCCTTATCAAGCTGCACATTCATAGCCAGATTATCCAGCTTATCAATCGATGCATCCAGATGAAGCTCCATTGATACCAGCATCTTTTTCACTGCTTTCATAGGGGCAAGCACTGCCTTTGTAATTGGATGTTTCTGCTCTTTCTGTAAATAATCCACCTCCGATTTGTCAGCAAAAGTGCGGAATGCATTGGCTGCTGTCTGCCCTGCTTCACGAAATCCTTTTGCAAGAAGTGCTGTCTTTGCTATATCCTTATCCGTGGTCTTGATTGCACCTCTTACATTTTCCCGGATATCAAGAAGTCTTTTCTTAATTCCTAAGAACTCCGACACCCTGTATAATGCAGCTCTTCCCTTTGCCTTTGCTTCATCAACTATGCTCTTTGCTGTAGATTTGACCTGTGCTTTCACTGCAAACACCTGTGACTTTATCTGCTCACATCTGGCATTAAGTCGCTCCTGTGCTTCCGACAATGCCTTTTTAGCATTATTGACAAGGGTATCCTCCTGCATTTCTTTGATCTGGTTCTGCATATTGGTGAGTTCTTCCGTCATGGAATCAATCTTTTTCTCCAGTCCATCCACATAGCTGCATATCTCAAATACATTATTTGCCTGCTCTTTCATGGCATTTTTCTTTAGTAATTCGAGAAGTTCCCTTATAACCTCCTCATTGGTAAGTGTTTTTCCTGCTTCCATATCCATTCTGTTTCCTCCATTCTGTAAATGGGGCAGCCTTGGCCGCCCCTGTACTCTGATTACTAATTATCGAAAGGGTGTTGCCTCTTTGTCCTTCTCTTTATCGGGATTGCCATGATGTCTCTCAGCACTCTCCCTCGCCTTTTCATTGCTCTTATCCTTTGCTTTCTCATATTCCGAGATAATCTCATTATAGAGTTTTTCCCTGAAATCCTTTGTGACCGGATAGCAGACATCCTGATAGATTGGCTTACCCTGCTCATCCACCTGCTTTGTCTTATAAGAAGGCATTGATACAAAGATTTTTTCTTTGCCCTGCACGATATTGATATTATTTACAATGAAACTGTTTTCAAAGTAAATACGGGCAAGTCCTTTGATGTTACTGCCTTCCCTCTCATAAGGTGTCACAGTTACGGAAAACTCCGGCATTTCCTGTGTACGCTCCTGCTTCTGTGTCTCCTCTTTCTCCGGTTCCTTGATTCTTGCATAGGCATCAAGGATATTGGTGTAGAGTTCCTCACGAAACTCTGCTGTGATAGGATTGCACACATCCTTATAAATCACACCGTTGCTTTCATCACGCTCATTGGAGCGGTATCTTGGCATTGATACAAAAAGCTCTCCCTTGTCCTTATTCTCAAGGATTGCTATATTGGTGATCTTAAATGAATCACCGAATACCACTGTTGCAAATCCTTTGATATTGCTGCCTTCTTTTGCTCTTACTTCGTTTACCTTAATTGAATACTTCATATGCTATTCCTCGCTTTCTTTTTGTTCTTTGTTATGCTCCGGTATGATAAGCTCACACCAAAGCTGTTCTATCTGTTCACAAGACAATCTGCCATTTAACCAGTTGCCAAGTGTAACGACCATTCCGTCCTGCTCGTAGTAGAGCCACTCCTGTGTTTCAATGTTCCCTTCATACACGATGGTCACATCAAAATCAGGCATAAATAATCCTTCCTCCGCATCCCATGCACAGGCTATTCCCTGTCTGAGTGTCAGATTCAGGCTTTCGACATACACAGACCAGCCACTTACGACTATCTGAAAGTCATCGTCAATCTCTGCAATATCATCCTCGGTGTCGATTAGCTCTTCCATTTCTGATACTGCCTCTTCTATCTCACTTAACCGGTATCTCTTATTCATCCATCACCGCCTCCTTATAAATGCACCTGACCACAAAACGCATGGTTCCTTTCTGGGAACAGGTAAAAAGAGTTAATTCTTTTTCTTCACTCTGTGTCTTGATGCTGTTATCATACGGATTTACTACCTCTGTCTCTGTTACCTCATAGATATGCTTCAGCCCATTTTTGTCGGTTATCATCACTTCATCGCCTATGGATATCTGATTTAGTGGTGTAAAAAATGTGCCGTATCTGCTGCCATTGTGACCGCATAACACACAGTTGCCACTCTCACCGATTCCTGCTGTTTCTTCTATATGACCAATCCCTGCATTAAGCACTTTACTTGTGGTTCCTTGCATTACCGGATACCTGATATCTAAGCCCGGTATCTCAATGATACCGATAACACCGCCTTCTTTAAGAATGGCTTCATCCTCTTCACTAATGGAGGTTTGCTCTTCCTCCACATCTGTTTCTTCATCGTAATCATCCTCCAATGTCTGCTCAAATTCACTTATGAGCTGTTCTGTCTGTTTTTCTCCGGTTGCCCGCCAGAAAAAAGGGACTGCCATAATGGCAATCCCTGCTGTAATCAGTAGTCCTGCGACCACTTTTCTTATGCTCATATTACTCACTCTCCTATCGTGTTCTGCCCTCTCTGTCGGCTGGATAAGCACCTTTATCCTCTGCTACAATTGCTGCAGCTTCCATCCTGTCATCTGCTTCTCTTTCTTCCTCCTGTCCGCTCAGGTCTGCATCCACAGCCTTTGCATTCTCAATGTCAAGCTGGGCATTCAGTTCACACTGCCTTGCCAGTTTTTCATTCAGTTCCTCACTGTACGCAAATGGCTTGTCATACTCTGCCTTTGATGCTTCAAGGTCATTCTGGTACTGCTCAATCTTCTTTTCTAAGAAATCAATGTTCTCATGGAGTCCGTTGAACAGGTTTTCCAGCTTTACCATACTGCCGACCGGACTGGTGGAAAGCTCTGCCTTGTACTCTGTCTTTCCTCGAAGCACCATATAATTGATGCCAAGGAAATTCTTTTCCACAAGCAGCTCAAATCCGTGGAATTTACCGATTGCAGTTGTCTCTCCGGTCTTACATTTGCTGATTGCTTCAAGCATCATCGTTCCGCCATCCACACGCTCTGTGTAAGTTGCTTTGCCTATTGTAATCGCAAATTCCGGATTATCAATCAGCTCTTTATCCCTTGCCTTTACATCCTCACGGACATTGGCAAGCTTTTCTGTTGCTGTCTTGATTAGCTTCGGATACTTAATCATAAAGTTGTCCTGCAATCCGTATCTCTGATTGTCATAGGATGCCTTCAAGAGCTTTAATCTCTGGACATCATTGTCAATCTCCATCTTCTCACGAATAAGAGGATTGCCTGTGGCAACCGCCTTAATCTCTGCATAGGAAAGTGTAGCCTCGTCGATATCCTCACAGCTTCGGTTTACTGCCTTGCTTGTCATGACCTGACTGATGAATCGCTGCTTATTTTCGACAAGCGACCAGTTGTATGCATCAAAGGTTCCTTTTGTGACATATCTGTAGATTGCAACCTCTTCATTTTCGTTGCCCTGCCTGATGCCTCGTCCTTCTCGCTGTTCTATTGAGCTTGGCTTCCAAGGGCAGTCTACATGA
The DNA here is from genome assembly GCA_963620375.1 of Bacteroidaceae bacterium. Taxonomy (GTDB): domain Bacteria; phylum Bacillota; class Clostridia; order Lachnospirales; family Lachnospiraceae; genus Roseburia. Next base: position 18,874 of record CAVFAM010000344.1, on the reverse strand, counting down.
TGCATTGCAACAAGGTGTGTCTGCACATTGACACCTGTTCCACACTTGTCCGTTGAACCGATAAGAACCTTCTTTTTACCTGTCCTCATCTCCTTAAAAAGTGCGTCCCTCTGTGCATCCGTCTTGGCATCATGGATAAATGCTATCTCATCTGTCGGAATACCATACTGTATCAGTGTTTCCTTCAGATAATCATAAATGGTAAAGTCCTTATCCGGTCCCGGTGTGCCGATGTCAGAAAAAATAAGCTGACAGCCTATATGACCAGCAGCATTTCCTTTCTCATATTCTTTCCAGACATTTTCTGCAACCTTATTGAGCTTTCCATCCGGATTGTTTGGTGCATCCTTATCAATCAGCCTTGCATCTGTTCCGAGTAGTCTTGCCTCATGGGTAATCTTTAGGAAGTTATCCACGCTTGGATCAACTCCACCACCTCTGATACGCTCTGCCCTCACAACAAAGTCTTCCATGACCTGTTTTACATACCAGTCAGGCTCCGACTCCACAATAATAGGCTTGCCGCCTCTGAGGGCTGGCACATCAAGGTCAAGCATGTCGGCTGTCTGCACATCTGCCACCTCACGGAAGATATTCATAAGCTCCGGCAGATTTGTAAATTTATTGAATCTGCTCTTAAAACGGAAACCGCTTCCCTCTACAGTAAGCTCAAGTGCTGTTGTCACTTCACCAAAGTTTGCCGCCCATGAATCAAAGTGATGGATTCCCATCTCTTCAAGTGCCGCTTTCTGTAAGTAAAGCTGCATGACATACATCTCACACATGGTATTGGATATCGGTGTACCTGTTGCAAATACAATGCCTCTGCCATCATTTATCTCTGATAAATACTGGCATTTAAGCTGCATATCCGTTGACTTCTTAGCTCCACTGCTGCTGATACCTGACACATTATTCATCTTGGAAAATATGGCAAGGTTCTTAAAATTATGTGCCTCGTCTACCATGATAGAGTCTACACCCAGCTCCTCAAAGGTAATAAGGTCATCCTTTCTGCTCTCATCAGATAAGGATTTCAGCTGTTCCTCCAGCTTTTTCTTCTGGCTTTCCATCTGCTTTACAGTCCATCGCTCTCCGTTACGTTCCTTCATCTCGTCAATCGCATAGCTTATCTCATCAATCTGCTCATTGAGCATTCTTTCCTTTCTCTCTGCTGAGATTGGGATTTTCTCAAACTGCGAGTGCGACATGATGATACAGTCATAGTCACCTGTCGCAATCCTTGATACAAACTGCTTTCTGCGGCTTTTTTCAAAATCACGCTCCGTGGCTACTAAGATATTTGCTGACGGATAAAGCCTTAAAAACTCTGATGCAGTCTGCCCGATAAGCGGCTTTGGAACAACCATGATCGTCTTATTGGCAAGTCCAAGTCTCTTCTGCTCCATGCAGGCTGCCATCATCTCAAAGGACTTTCCGGCACCGACGCAGTGTGCCAGCAGGGTATTTCCCCCTAAAAGGATTCTTGCCACTGCATTCTTCTGATGAGGCTTTAGCTCAATCGCCGGATTCATTCCCGGAAACTGTAAGTGGCTTCCGTCATACTCACGCAGACGGATATTATTGAATGTCTCGTTGTAATATTCCACATACTTCTGTCTTCGCTCCGGCTCTGCAAACAGCCATTCCTTGAACTTCTCCTTGATCATGTTCTGCTTTTCCCTTGCAAGCATTGTCTCATTCTTATTGACTTCGTAATGATATTTGCCATCACCGTCATCAATCCTGTCCCTAACTGTTACAGTTTTAAGATTCAGCGTATCCTCAAAAATAGAATAAGCATCCATGCGGCTTGTACCATAGGTCTTAGTAGCTGCCACTGAATGCTTATCCATGCTCTTATTCTCGATGAACCATTCCATGCTCATCTTATTTAAGTGTACCTGAATGCCTGTATTGTAATACTGGCTTCTGACTGCTCTTGCACGCCTTGGTGTATTGAGAAGTTCATAGATAAACTGCTCATAATCAAGCGGCTCAATCCATGTCGTACCAATCTTTACATCAATATCTGATGCTTCAATCCACTCCGGCTGCACCTTTTCAAGTGCTGCCACATTTCCTGCAAATCTTTCTTCCTGCAGATTGTCGGTATCAGCCGCCATAGCCTTTGCTACACGTAGCTTGTCTCTCACATTGCCGGAAAGATACTCGTCTGCTGTCTCCCAGCCGATATCAGGATTGTTCTCGTTGTAACGGTCGGGATTAAGGAAAATCAGTCCGTCCAGCTCTTCCACAAGAACTGCCCTTCTAAGCTCTGCCAAAGCATCATCACTAAATGTTACCTCATCAGATGTCTGCCCGGACTTTTCTGCAAGCTCTTCCTTTGCATTTGTAATATCAGGCTCATAGATAGAGAGCATATAGGCAAGGTTTACATATCCAAATTCATTGACGGATACATTTAATGCTTCCACAGCAGTCTCCACTCTGTCTATGACAGTCTTTGCCTTAATCGTCTGTTTATAAAACATATCCGCTTTTTTCACCTCCCCGTCTTCATTTACTTCCTCAAGACTGCAAAGAAGCGGGTAATCGCTGTCATCTCGAAATGCTATTCTGTTTGCTTTTGAAGTAATGGCTCCATACTGCTTTATAAAGGCATCGTATTTCACATTAAGAAGTCTCTGCTTATCAGAAAGCTCCTCCTCGCTGCAGCCATCCATCTGGATATCAATCAGCTCTCTTGTTATCTGTCTGATTTCGTCAAGACTTCTGATTCTCTCCTCTGCAGTCTGTGATACCTCTTTTCTTACCATCTCAGAATTTTCCCTGTAATAGAGCTTTCCTTCAAAAAATGTGTAAGTGTAGTTTCTCACGTCCGGATCAGCCGGGATAACTTCCTCCGTCTGCTCCGCCTCATCTGCCACTCTCTCAAAATCTGTCATCTGTGCTTTGATATTACCGATAGCTTTGTTTAATGCTTCATACATATTGAAGTTCTCATCATCATTCACACAGACTGTATATCTGCTGTCCTGTCCGTAAATCCTTGTATCATACTCCATAGAACCAAGCATCATTTCCGGATGCTCTGCAAAATATGAATTGACAGCAATGCCATTCTCAGTCACACCAAGGTGTACCCAGTCCGGCTCAATATCAATCTTTCTCTCCCTTTTCTGCAGAAACAGGATATCTGCTGTCACTTCAGTTCCTGCATTATCTTTAAATGCAGTATTTGGAAGCCTTATCGCTCCCACAAGCTCTGCCCTTTCAGCCAAATACTTTCGGATAGTAGGATTTGCCTTATCAAGTGTTCCCTTTGTGGTAATCACCGCAACCATTCCTCCCGGTCTAACCTGATCGAGTGCTTTTGCAAGAAAATAATCATGAATACGGAAGTTATACTTGTTGTACTTTGGATCAAATACCTTATAATCACCAAATGGCACATTTCCGACAACCACATCAAAGAAGTTATCCGGATATGTGGTATTCTCAAATCCTGTAATACTGATATTGGCATTCTGATAAAGCTGCTTTACGATTCTTCCTGAAATGCTGTCAAGCTCCACCCCATACAGCTTGCTTCTCTGCATTGGTGCCGGCATACTTCCAAAGAAGTTACCGATACCCATGGATGGCTCTAATACATTGCCGCCTCTGAAACCAAACTGGACAAGTGCCGAATTTATGCACATGGCAATCTCCGGTGAAGTATAAAAGGCATTATTTACTGTTGCCCTTGCCGCACTGTATTCCTCATCAGATAAAAGGTTCTTAAGTTCTGCATACTCCCTGCTCCAGCTTTCATTATTATCATCAAATGCCTGTGACAGTCCGCCCCATCCGACAAACTTCGACAGAACTTTCTGTTCCTCTGGTGTGGCAAGCCTATTCTCTGATTCAATCTGTTTTAACGTGCGGATTGCATCAATATTCCACTGGTATCTGGTCTTAGCTCCACCTTTTTCCATTTCCCAGAGGTTGTAATGGAAGTTGCATTTTTTCTGTACTGCATCATCTGAAACCACATGTCCATTCTCGTCAATCTTGGTATCCCAGCCATTCGCTATTGCTCTTTCCCTGGTTTCAAGACGATTGGCTTTTACACTATCCTCGATATCAAAGAATCTCTTATAGACCGGATTCATCTTATCCCTGTCAGCTTTCTGCTTTGTCTCCTGATAATACTTCTTCTGGTCTTCTCCGCAGTAAAATGGCTGTTTTACCATATAAGATAAGATTTCATATAACTCACGCCAGTCGAGTGCACCTTCCTTACGCACACCATTCCTGTTCTTATAGCTGATCTTCACATACCCGCTTCTGATTGAGTACTCCACAAGACCATACTTATTGTTGGAATATGCCTTTCTTTCTGCATTATCTGTCCCTAATGCAATATCCCTGATAAGGTCAAGTTTATTTGGCATAAATGCAAAATCAGACTGCACCACATCCATAAGGAATGCCCTAAACGGAGTGTAGCAGCTGCAATCTGTCACAAGAATCTCCGCCGCATCACGCAGGTCTTCATCAAGCTCTGCTATCCTCTTGGCATAATCAATTGGTGTAATATACTTAAGCTCTGATGGATCTTTTTCAGTTGTTTCAGCTTCTATCTCAGCACCATATTCTGACTGTGTTACCATGCGGTCTTCATCGGCAGCTTCTTGTGGTGTCATGCCATATGCAGATACATATGCTTCATTACTTTTCTTGTGCGCATCTTCATGAGAATTTGCTACTTCTACAGTTCGGTTAGAAGCATAGCTCTCCGGCTCATCAGGAATTGCATAATCATCAATCTCTGATTCTGCCTCTTCCGGTTCCACTTCCCGGTATTCGGCATCAATGACCTCATCATCCTCACGGAGTCCGTCCATCGCAAGCTCATCAATACGAGGTGCCTCAGGCTGATATTCCCCCGTAAGAATAAGGACACCAAGCTCTTTTTCGATATCTTTCCACGAAACATATCCTTCAACCTCTCCATCCTCATCTCGCCACTGAAAACGCAGTCCGTTCCCATGAAATGTGTCATATCCGTGCAGTCCTAGTCCGTCAACCGGCCAGCCTGCACCTCCCTGACCATATTCTGCTTTGATACGCTTTGCCCTGGTTCCTGCATCAATCTCTGTTTCAAAAATCTTGCATACCCTGCCCTTGCCACCGATAAAACCTGTACCTCTCATAAGCACCTGTTTGATATACTCTCCTGGCACTGTTGCAGACTTTTTGGGATTCAGGTAATTGTATTTACCTGCTAATACTGCTTTTCTGTCCTGCTCGTACTGACGCATAAACTGATTATTGTTTTCATCCTCAGTATGAATGGTGCCAATGCTTGCCTGCCCGTTCTGGTCGAAAAAAAAGGAAGCCTGTGTATATTCGGCTTCCTTACTAACACCTAATGAATTGATTTCATCAAGTTCCCTATTCAGTTCTGTATCATCTGATTCTAGTGGAATCGCATCACTACCTGATTCAGTACCACTTCCTCTGCCTGCATCTTCGCCTGCTCTCTTATCTTCCACATCTCCATTGTCGATGACGGATCCTGTGGCTTGTGCTTCTCTAGGTACTGCATCTCTAACTGGTCGTACAGCTGATTCGCTTCCTCCTCTACCGCTGACATCTTCTCGTACATCTTCCCGAATCTCATCAGCGTCTTGTATCTTGCCGGCTCGTTCTCCTTTAGATAGTTCATCGCCATCCTTCCGTATTTGCCCAGCTTCGTGAGATCCTCCGTCTCGTCCGGCATCTCTATCTGCGGATAAAGCAGTCCGTCCACTTCCTTGTAAGTCATTTCTTCTAACATATCCAATTCTCCTTTCGCTCTCGATTGTCTTTAAGTTACGACTAAATTCTCTAAGAACACTACAGGAGACATCGCATACAATGGAACCAAGACGGTAAATGATCTCTTCGTCTTTGATATTTACGATCTGACTGAAATCCTGTTCTTGCACAGATAAGTCAAATCCGCATCTCGTCCCTACAGCATACATGACACTTGCATATACAAGCTGCTCCATGTCCATTTCCTGCTGTAAGCCATTGCGTTTCTTACTTTCTTCCTTTATCACACTACCTGATAGCTGCATAAGCTCGGTCATTCGGTCTCCGAACTCTTCTTTTATTATAAGCCAAACATCTGTTCCTGTAAACTGTTTTAATATATTTTTTAGAGACTCCCTGTCGCTGTTATCGTACTGCTCAATCTGACCTTCTGACACAAGAAAATCCACATAATCTTTAAGATTTTCTCCCTCTAGGTCCCATGTCAGTTTGACATTCTTCCCTCCGGTGTCACTAATATCAAAGATATACCTCATGCGTGGATTCAGTGCCCTTGACGGGAAGATGGCGCAACCTTTCGCACCACGCTTTACATATCTTCCCACCTTTTTCCAGGTATCATAATCTGCCATGAGTGTGCTTTTTTCCGGAGGTCTTTGCGCTGTTACCATAACGATATTGTCAAATTCATAGCGGTATAACTGACCTGCGACCTTTAACACATCCTTCCAGTTCTTTTCTGATCTGGTGATGTTACCAATCTCAGAATCGTATATCGCTTTGACCTTCATATCAACGCCCATACCTTTGTCCTCCTCTACTTAAACATCTCTACAAACAATCCCTTAAAGAGCTTTAACTCTTCCTTATCCAGCTCGATTGCAAATTCATTGTCGATTGCCTGTTTTTCACATTTATCCTTTTTCTTTGCAATCTTACGCATAACACGAAGAAGCACATAGCACTCCTTGGACTTTGCAATGCTCTGTTTAAAGGTCAGCTCATCCTCATCGACTGACTTCTGTGTCTGATAGATAATCTCTTTTAACTTATCATTGATACCATCTACTTCCTCAAGGGAAATAATAACGGATGCCTTAGAAGCACCCGATCTGTCCCACTCCTTATGAAGTTCCTTTACTAAAAACTCCATGTTCTTAATTACTGTTGTTGAATCACTTTTCATCTTGTTCTTCCTCCGTTTTCTTTTAATGAAGAAGGGAGCTGACCTTCGCTGAATGGCGAGAAATCAACTCCCTTCATGTCCTCTGCTCCAAGGACTATCTGCTCTGCATAATACATATCCATTGCCTTATTGATGGCATCGTCAAGCGACTCTGCCTTTACTTTCTGTACTCGTGAAAGCACTTCCTTTATCTCAACATCAAATTCCTGTTCCATATGATATCGCCTCCTGTAAAAATCTCATCACCGGCTCTTTTCTTCCTTTACCTGTCTTTCCTTAAAGCCCTCATCGTACTTTCCATCTTCCAGCCTGTCGTAAAAACAGTCCTCTTCAATCGTTCCAAAATCCTCATACATCTGGTGAAGGAAGTCATTCTGCAGCTTCTTTGGCACATCATCATCCTTTGACATATCCTGATAAAAATAGAACTTCTGCTTTAGCTTTGCCCTGTAATCATAGATATCCTCTATCTTTTCCGGTGTTCCATACTCCCTCTTGTATGCCTTGAAATTCGTGGTTGAGAGAGTGGAACCAAGATAAATCCCATGCTCCCACGATACCCCGATTGTGGTATTGTCCTTTGTAGGCTTCTCATCCTTCGGATAACGCTTATACTCTGTCGCACCAAGGGCAATTGTAAGAGAACCTGACTTCATATCCATCACCACAAGATTTCTTGGTGATAATGCTTCAAGCACCATGTAATCATGGTCATTGAAGTTATGAAACGTCTGTCCCCTTTCAAATGATCTGTCCACACTTTCATAATGCAGGTTAAAATCATCACCCCAGCCCTTATCGGTCATTCCAATCTCCTTAAGCTTTGCAACACATTCAGAAGAACTGGCTTCTTTATCAAACCGAAATTCTTTGGAATCGTTATAAAATCCCTGAAGAAAATGTCCCAGCTGAATATCATCCAGACAGAATCTCGCAGATACAGTTACATTTGCTGCCCTGTAATACTCTGTGAAGTTATCTGCTTTACCAAGCGTCCTTCCAAGCTGCAACAAATTGTCTGCAAGCTCTGACATGTCATCAATTGCTATAAAACTCTTATAATCATCCAAGGTCATCAGCATATTTGTCTCTGTCCCCTTGTTGTTTTCTGTTACCAGTATCATATCTTTCAAATCCATTCTTACCTCCAATCCCAGAGAGGGACTATGCCCTCTCTGCAAATTTCCTGTTATGGTCTTCCTATCACAACAATCTTTCCTGTGCTTGCCACATCCCGGTAAACCACACCAAGATTTTCATTAAGTGCTTCTACCACCTTGCCATTTCCGACATATACTGCCACATGGCTGATGTTCTTATATCTTCCGTTGCTTGTAAAACTGTAAAATATAAGGTCTCCCGGCTGTAGCTCATCAAAGGAGACTGTCTTTCCGGCTTCATCAAGTCCCTGTGCCTCCGCTGCCGCTGTGGTTGCCCCGCCGTAACTAACATCCACGCCTGCATCTTTCCATGAATAATAGGCTAAGGAGCTACAGTCATAATAGTTACCGCTGTCCCTTAAATCCTGACTATAAGGGAAGCCAACTCTGTGAAGTGCATAGGAGCAGACTGTTTTCTGCCTGCTGTCTGTAATTTCGTTTAGGATGGCATTGATTTCATCCTCAGTCATGGAGCTTACCCCCGGACTTCCGCCTCCGCCGCCACTTCCGCTTCCGGCATATCCAAGCTGTCCCATAAACTCCGGACTCATAATCTGCTCAAGCATTTCCACCTGATCAGAATTAAAACCATAGACCGAAATCATATCCCTGTAAGATTTCAGCGTTACATTCACATACAGAACAGACTTTGTGACAGTAGTTACATTGCCGTCTGCATCTGTTTCTTCCACATCCTTTGTTCCGGTGCTTGTGGTGTATGAACACATATCATTTACAACTGCCTGCAGCCAGCCTTTTGAAGTATCATTCATGACTGTTGCTGTATCTCCGACACCATGCTTGACCATATAGACTGCCATGATGTCATAGTAATTGCTTGGGTTTTCTTCCATACCTTCATAATCCACATATACAAGCTCTCCAAGGTCATATCCGGTATGCTCATTCACTTTCGTATTCACATCCCGGTTAAACTCCTGCACATAAGCACTCGTTACTGTCTGCACGGTATCTCCTGATTCAAGTGGTGGCAGAAATAAAGCAAATGGAGAATTGTAAAGGATTGCTATCACCGCTATAACCGGAACCGCAATCATGGCAACTACAAGAACAAGTAATAAAAGCACCAATCCGATAATCGGTGCAGCTGCCTTTACCCAGGTAATCGCTTTTCGCACAATCAGATCCTTTACCAGCTTTGCCACGCTGTCTGTCTGATTCTCCTGTGCTTTCATCTTATCCAGAAAGAATTTTATCTTCCTGCTCCGGTTGGTCATCTTTTCATCCTTGACCTCTATGGACACACCTGCAGCATATCCGGCTGCCATGCCGATTGCAGTACCAACTCCCGGTGCAACCGCTGTTCCTGCCGCTGTAGCAGCTGCCTTTGTCGCAGTTTTTGTTGCAACCTTGGCAGTTGTCTTGGCGGTTTCTTTTGCCGTCTCTTTAGCTACCGTCTTGGCTGTATCTTTGGCAGCTTTCTTTGCTGTCTTTTTTGCCAGCTTCTTTCCTGCCTCTACCTTCTTGATACGCTTCTTTGCCTCGGCTGCCGCCTTTTTCCTGAAAAGTGCTGCACCCTTAGAAGCAGTTCCGGTAACAGGTCGGCTTGCTTCATATGCAAGATATGCTGCCTGCGATACCTCATGCCCGCCTTCCACCTGCTCTGTTACTGCCCCGGCTGCAAGTGCACCGGTTCTTCCTGCTATGTGAAGATTCGTATTCTTGGTCTTGATTGAAGTTCCTGACTCTCTAATGTTACGCTTGAACTTAGAAAGACCTTTATCCTTAGCCTCCGACTGATGAATGGTACTCTTGCGATAGGACTTCTTTTTATCATCAGATACCTTTGCACCGATAGTCTTAGGACCTCTCTCTACTGCATAGATGTTGCTGCCTTTAATCTTGGCACCCTTTGGCTCGTGGGCATGAATCCTGGCTTTCTCCTTTGTGTGAATGACCATAGGTTTGTCATCCACTTTCTTTATCTTCAATGTTCTCACCTTCTTTCTAATAAAAAATAAGCCGCAAGGTATTTCTACCCTACGGCTGTATAATTGATCACAAAATGAATCCACTATATCTCACAATCAAAATTCTATTTCCATATCAGGAGTATTCTCATTACCCACTATATCAAGAGGTACGCGATCAAGCCAATCTTCTCCCCAATCAGTACGAGTTTGTTCAACAATACTTTCCCCATATGGTGTAAGTTTTCTTGCTTTTTTATCTACAGTTGCAATTAAAGATGGTTTTTTACCAGAATAATATCCAGCAGTTGAACTCGGTTTTCGCCCATACTTAATAGCCAATTCTGAGATTACATCAGGCGTTGTTGTTCCTCCCATTCTATATATCTCTTCAAGAATAGCCTTCTTCTTTACCTCTCCTACTGTGGTTTTTTTTGCAATAATCTTTGTAGTTGTCATTTTTTTACCATCTTCATTACTATCTTCTCTTTCCATTAATGAGATAAGAGCATTTACTCTATCCCTGATTGAGTATAATTCTTTTAAATATGATTCGTTATACATATTGTACCTCCAATCTATATTACTATGCTATAATCGAATATCCTTTTGATCTTATCAAGAACACATGACCTTTTGATTTGTATACCCAACTAAGCATTCCCGCAACATGATGCATATTTAAATTTTGAATACTTCCTTTCAACTGGTTGTATACTATGCGCATTAATGTTCTCGTGTTAATGCCATTTGGATTTGCTTGAATTTCGGCTTCAATAAGATTCTCCAAAACTCGTTTGTTATTTTTTGTCATTTAATCGCTCCTTTCGTTATTCAAACTCGTTGTTTGAACTTTTTACACGATTATAATAACTCTAATCTTTTGTTTTGTCAATCCTTTGTTGAATTTCGTTGTTTGAACTTTATCAACGATTATTTAATCAAAATCTCTACACTAACGAACTATTGCAAAATCACAGGTTTCTCAAATCCCCCTTGCTTCTTCTGTTCTGCAATCTTCTCATGAATATTGGTGTTGTACAGTCTGTAAAGGTCTGTATCCTTACTAATCTGATTATCGAACGGAATCACCACAGAACCAAACTTTATAAGTCCCATTCCCGAAGCGGTATTGGTTACGAATCGAAGCTGTGCCTCTGATACTCCGATAACCTCTGCCATCTTGGAACTGTCTGTATTCGCTTGTTTTAAGAGTGCCACAAACTCTGAGTTTGCAAGCATTGTGGTTGCTGTATAGTTCTGCAACAGATCGACGACATTCTGCGTGATACCGGTACAAAGTCCTCCCTGCTTTCTTACTTTCTTCCAGAGCTGCTGCAGATATTTTGCAGAATACTTGGAATTAAGCAGGACGTGAAACTCATCAATATAGAGCCATGTTGCCTTGCCTCTCTTACCATTCTCAACAATCCTGTTCTGAATAGACTCCATCATGACAAGCATTGTGATAGGACTAAGCTCCGTACCTAAGTCCCTGATGCCATATACTGTGAATCTGTTATCCACATCCACATTTGTCTGGTGATTGAAGATGTTAAGTGAACCATTTACGAAAAGCTCTAGTGACAATGCAATGTCTTTTGCCTCATCCTCCGGCTGTGCCATAAGGATATCGTAGAAATCACTCATTACCGGGATATACTTCTCTTTGCTTCTTGCAATGTCGATATACAGTTTTCTCACACAGCGGTCGATGATTGACTTCTGTCTCGAATTTAAGCTGTCTCCGATGCACTGCTCACAAAGACCAAGCATGAACTCGCCTTTTTCTCTTACCATTCCCTTTGAATCATTCGGATCAAGGCTCCATACATCCATCTCCAGCGGATTCACATAGTTATCCGTGTAAGTAGACATATTTACTACAGTTCCGCCATAAGTCTCAGCAATATCAAAGTATTCGTTCATTGGATCTATGACGATTATTTCATCATCTCCCGACAAGAATACGCTGCCCATCTCCATCTTGCAGAAGAAGGATTTACCGGAACCCGGCACACCAAATACAAAGCCATTTCCATTGATGAGCTTCTTTCTGTTGCCGATATTCACATTCTTGCTAATCTGGTTGATACCATAGTAATTGCCTGTGCTGTCGTTAAGCTCCTGCACATTAAATGGCATAAGCACCGCAAGTGACTGAGTAAGAAGGGTACGCATTGTTTCCACCTGTCTTACTCCAATCGGAAGTGCTGTGTTGAGTGCTTCTCTCTGCTTTAAGTAGTGTGTATCAATCGTGCAGCTGTTACGCTTTCCGATAGTCTCTACTGTCTCACATACACTCTCAAGCTCCTTCTTGCTTTCTGCCATAAGAATAATGGTTACTCCCACGAAGAAAAGGCACTGGTCATTCTCACGGACATCATCCATGATTTCCTCAATCTCCTTTTTCTCCGTTCTCTTCGCATATGAGATTTCCGTAGAAAAATCGTTATTCTTGTTACGGACTCTCTGCTGCTTAATGATATCCGACTCAATACCAAGGTATTTCTTCTGAAGCACCTTTGTGGTCAAATCCTTTGGAATAGGCACCACATCAATGCTCGTAATGGAATGAACCGGAAGGGAAGTAATCTCATTGATGAATCTGTCTGATAAACTGCTCGGATACTTTTTGATAAAAAGTGCCTTGCAGAATTTACTCTCATCCTCAAAATGGTCTGGGAAATATTTCACCATCCCATTGCACAGATCATTTCTAAAATCTGCCCCGACCTTCTTTGCCTTTTTGATATCAAAATCAAAACTGCCCTCATCTCCAAGATGATAATAGTCATAGAGCACTTTCAGTCTCTCATTGCCATTAAGCGGCACAATCTCTGCCCCAAGCTCAATGAAAGCCTTGTGTATCGTTGCCTCAAGGGTAGCAAACTGTGCCTTTGCCTCCTCGAAGTTCTTTCTCTCAATCGTGATTGTCAGGTATCTCTCCTGTTCAATCCCCTGTCTGCCCTCAATAATCTTCTCCTCGATAATGTCATTGTAGATTCTACGGTAATTATTGAAGCCATCCTCTCTTTCTGTGATAAGAACCTTATCACGGAGATCATCCATGTTTTTGTTCTTATTATTGATCGTAATCTTATAATTACAGTCCATTGAGTTTAAGAACTTGCAGTATCTTTCAAATATGCCAATCTGCTCATCCTCGGTTGCTGTCGTGTAATTGATGTCCTGAAAGCGGTAGCATTTGGAATACTTATTTTTGCTTACTTCAAAAATGCCGTTTTCAGCCACCGCCATAATCTCTATGGTTTCCTGAATGGATTTAGGTGTCTTATACAAAGGCTCACTCGCCTTCTTTAATAACTTAAATCCGTCTGTAAATAAACCCATGTCTCTAACCTCGCTTTCTTATAATGAAAGCCCGCCGGGAACTTCACCCTGCGGGCTGTGTTCCCGACCTTGCGGTCAGATACTATTCGTTTCTAATGCATTGCCTTATATGCTGCAATGCCTGCTACTGCCGCCACAATGACTGCGACAAGTCCAAGCAGCATGTTTCTCGTCTTTTTCTTCATTGCTTCAAACTCCTCCTGCTTCTTTACAGCCGAATCAGCTGTTACAGTCTCCTGTTCAGCCTTTCTGCCTTTCTTCTTTACCTGTTCATTCTGTTCTGCTTCTAACTGCTTTATTGCAGGCTCTCCCTCTGTTGATACATAGGTAAGTGCCCTGTTTCCAAACATAAAATGCAGTTTCTTTCCCATATACTCGTAGAAATTCATCCCATTAAAGGAATAGAAACCGCCAAGTGCAATCGGTGCCACACAGGGAATTGCCACATAAGCAGAACCCGTAAGACCGATATACCTGTAAAGAAGAAGGACGATACCGCCACCGACTACTACGCTTGCAATAGAAAATATAAGCTGCCTTGCTGTAAGTCCCATCGCAACCGATTCCTGATAGCGGTCAATATCCTTGTTTACTTCGATTACCATTGTCCCTGCCTCCTATCTTGATAAATCTTTTGTCTCCGGCTTTCTTGTCATTCCAATATTCGCCTCATACTTATCCATTCCATCCGGACACAGTTCCCTAAGCTTATCTACATTGAACAGATAAAGCGGATATTCACAGAAACCGCTCCTTTGCGTAAATCCCGTAAACTCTCCAATGTCATTGTCTGTAATAAACTTTTCAATATCCGGCATGTCATTCACATTCAGATATCCGCAGTAATTTGGTGCTGCAACCGACAAATTCACAGTCACATCCCCAAAATGCTCCTCATGTCCATCTTCGTTACACATAAGACCAATAAACATTGCCCTGTTATTCATATACTGCTGGATATCAAATGTCACCTGCGTTTCTCCGGTTATACTTGAATTATAAGTAACCTGTTTCATTTCATTATCCATTTTTGCCTCCTTCTATAATCCAAATGCCTTGCTTGTAAGTGTCTGTGCACCCTTCACGCTTCCGACAGTCATTGCAATCGTAAATGTCATTTCACACAGATATATAAGCGTCTGTGCCCAGTCAGCATAACTTCCTGTAAATGCCGGAAGTCCTGCATTGATAAATGCATTACATACCACAATCGCAAGTGCCATCGTTACTGCCTCGAATACACATGACAGGAAATATTTGCAGTAAGTAGCCATTGTATGGCTGACCATTCTGTTTCCTGCCATCGTGGAGCATGCAATCGCACCAAGCGGCACAATAATCAGTATCTTTAAGAACCTGAAATACACTGTGTAAATGATAAAGAATCCACAGATAATAATGATGATTGCAAGCAAAGCTGTAAGTATCAGCATTACCAGACTTTCACCAAATCCAAGTCCCTTAATGATATCTGCCTGTGAACTGTCAATGGCAAGCTGCGTCGTTGTCCCGGCAGATATAAGTCCCACCAGATTTCCTATGGAAGTAAAAAACGCTTTCATGATTGTGACATTATTTGCAACAAACCATTCTGCAAGTCCCAGTCGGATAAGCATACGCAGGATTGATTCAAACCTCATCTCATCTTTTACATCTATGCTTTCCGAGCAGAAACCGATAACAAAGAACAGCACAACGAGGGATGAGCCGACCGCTACAAAGACCGGCTCTATACCCTCAATAACTGCCCAGGGACCTCCGCCCTTGAAACTGACCGGTGACTGTCCAAGCATTGCAAAGACCAGGGATATCTGATTGTTCCAAAACCCAAACACCGCCTCAAGAAGTGCAAGGATCTTGTCTCCAAGCTTAAAAATATCCATACTTGTTGTTCACCTCTTTCCTTTTACTAAAAGGGAAAATGCATTTTCCCAATCTTAGAAGCCTAAGAATGTCAGAACTGTTGAAATACCAGCCATCATGACACCTGCTACAATTCCTTTCAGAGCGGAGTTCATAGTAGATGAATCCTGCTGCTGGTAGGCTTGTGCGAACTCCATGACATTCTTTGCAAGAATGATGACACCGACCGCACCAATGACTGCAATGATAAGTGTCTTTAAATTCTCAAGCGGCTGTGTTACTGCGGAAGTACCTGTACCTGCTGCAAAACAAGTAGTGCTCATAAGCATTACTCCCATAAGTGCCCCGGATACTGCCGGAACGAATCTCTTTTTAAAGTGAATGAATCTGCTCTTTATGCCTTTCTCCTCCATCTGATTGTTGTTTGTCGTAATAATCTGTTCTTTTCTCATGTCGTTTATCTCCTTTTCGATAAAAAAATAAGCCAGCAGGGATAAGCCCTAACTGGCTGTTAAAAGTAACTCTATATGATCAGGCAATGCCTGTTGTAATGATTAAATCGGGCTTTCCCCGATGTGGTGTGCTTCAACCACCTCCTTTCAAGGTGCAAAAAAAGCACCTTAACCTTTATTGGCTAAAGTGCTTGTATTAGTTTGATATTAAATTGTTGTGAGTCAGACAAACTGGAATTTTCTTCTTACTTACTTTGATTGATATAAAATAATACCTTTACTCATCATCTCGTCTCTCCTTCAAATTATCTTCATCTTCACTGGTAATTTTTTTGATTGGCACCTGAATTTCTGTAAGCCATTCGCTTTCATCCTCTTTGTTCCAAACACCATCTATATAACTTTCCCGAATCGCCCCTACAATCTCATATCCATTATCTTCCACATTTCTTAGCACACTTTCATAAGAAGCGGTCAAAGTATTATATGACCCCTTATGAAATATTGATGCTACCTGGAGTTTCGGCATCGTTTTAAAATGAAGTTCACCGGTATCATCCTTACATTCTTTCACTGATTCACACAATTCCACCAGAATGTCTTCTTCTTTATAATTCGGCTCCAAATAATTCGTAAAACAATATTCCGGGAGAGCGCAAATACATCCTGCCTGTTCCATAAGTTCTCCCATTTGAGGCATTTTATCAAATAGATTATCATAGGAATCAAGTCTTGTCTTCATATAAGCAACTATACACTCCGGCACCTCCTTGATTAAGACTGGAGATAATAAACAAGATTTCTTTTTTGCCAGATATCCATCTAAAAAAGCCACCTGTTTTGTAAGTTCAGCGATTTTTGAAAGAATTTCTGATTTCTTTTTTAGCAATAATGCTTCTTCATCTTCGCCATTATTGATGCGTACAATTTCTTCCAAGGTAAAACCAGCCTGTTTTAATGCTGATATTTGGTGCATAGTAGCCATTTGATTTAGTTTATAATAACGATATCCAGTTTCAGCATCAATATAAGACGGCAGCAAAAGCCCCTGCTCCTCATAGAAACGAAGAGCTTTCACTGTCACACGATTCATCGCAGCAAACAGCCCAATCTTATATAACGAACCACTATCTACTTCTCCACACATTTCATGTTCTTCATACATTTTCATCGAATCACTCCCACCTGAATGTTTTTACAGCAACACTTGTACAGATTACTGCTATCACAAGTAAAATAATCACCGAAATAAGTATATCATCAAAGCAATCAATGGACACCTTTTTTAATGTATCAATTCCAATTCCCAGTGGCATCCATTTGATTACAGCACGAACTCCAGCCGGAAATACTTCTGCCGGAATCGTTGCTCCTGAAAATAACAACATCGGAAAATACAAAAGGCTTGTTGCAACATTCATAGATTTTGTTGTACGACATAGGCTTGCCACCAAAAGTCCAATCGAAAACATAGAAACCATCGTAAGTAACCATACCCCTACAAAAGCAAAGACATTTCCACTCATTCGATATCCAAAAAGAATCGCAGCTACCGTTAAAATAATCGTAGAAATGATTGCTATCATGCTACTGGAAAGAATATCACAAGTAAGTAATCTTGCAGGTGAACACGGACTGCAATACATTCTGCGGAGAATCCCCTGATTTCTAAGCTCTACAATCGTTATTGGAATACTCATAAATGCAGTGCAGCATATTCCCACGGTAGATAATGATACAAATGCGCTCTGTAAAAATGTCAATCCGGAATCGGCCGCTTCCTTATTACCGCCTATCATCGTAATCAATGCAAATACGACAACCGGCATCAATAATCCAAACAGAATAACATCCGGTGAACGAAAGTATATCTTCTGTTCTATTTTATACATCGTCAAAAATCTTTTCATAACAGCTCCTCCTCACCCATAAAATAAAGATATGCTTCTTCCAAATCAGTCTTTCCCGAAGCATTTACAATTTCAGCAATAGTACCTTCTATTACCTTTTCCCCTGACTTAATAATGCATACATGGTCACAAAGTGCCTGCGCCTCCTCCATATAATGTGTGGTCAGAAAGATAGTAAGGCCTTTTTCTTTCAAATGTTTTAAAGTACGCCATACTTCTCTTCTTGCCGCCACATCCAAACCTGTTGTTAATTCATCCAAAAATACAATCTCCGGATTCCCAATCAATGCCAGCACAACAGAAAGCTTCTGTTTTTCTCCACCAGACAGTTTGTTGATATAACTCTTTTTCAAATCAGACAATCCAAACGAATGCAATAATTTTTTATAATCTGATGGCTTTTTATACAAAGAAGCATACTCAATGCAGGCTTCTTCCACCGTCATCATATTCTGATACTCGGTATGTTGAAGTTGAACCCCAACTTTTTCAAATACCTTTTTTCTGTGTTTTGCTGCATCCATTCCAAGTATCGTTGCATTTCCCTCGTCCGGACATTTCAGTCCCAAAATCAAGTCAATCGTAGTACTTTTTCCTGCTCCATTATGACCAAGCAGCGCAAACACCTCACCCTTATTCACTTCGAAAGAAAGATCATTTATTACTTTTCTTCCCGAAAATGATTTTGTGAGATTTTTCACTTGAATACATTGTTCGCTCATAAAAAAATCCTCCTTGTTATCTTTACAAGAAGGATTCTATCATCTCCCCTAAAGGGGAGAGTCAATAGTATATTTATTTTATCTTTTCTTATATGTCATTACAATTCCAACCACCGAAGTCAAAAAAGCAATCGGTGCAAGTCTTACAAACAAGAATTCAAACCCATGCAGTATTGTTCCTGCCACTGCCAACTCAGGATCATTGTAATTCCAATCCAAATAAAAACTATTCATAGATGCAAGTGCGATATATATTACCACTATAACCGCACACAATGAAATAAGAATCCATCGAATCGTTTTTACCTTTGTTACACTTCTTTTTGCAAGCTGCAAATTAATCACTTCCAACTTTTCAGAAAGAATCTTTAAATCATCGGTAGTCGGTTCTGCTACAAGTTCCCCAAGTAATTCACTTACCGTAGTATCCAGTTCATCCGCCAAAATAATCAGCATACTGGAATCTGGAACTGATAAACCATTCTCCCACTTCGATACGGTCTGTCTTACTACGTTCAGTTTAATTG
>CAVFAM010000343.1:4046-6252 GCA_963620375.1 Bacteroidaceae bacterium | reverse complement strand
GAATACTTCATTGCGCTGTGAATACTCAAAAGCATCCTTGATATGTAGGACACCGATTATATTATCGATGTCATTCTCATATACTGGAAATCTTGATTTTCCAGCCTCTATCATAAGACTTACCGCATCAATATAGGACAAATCACCATCCAGGCTTAAAATATTCTTTCGATGAGTCATAATATCCTTTACTTCCTTGTCATCGAACTCAAAGATATTATTAATCATCTCCACCTCTGAAGCAAGAATATTTCCCTTCTCATGTCCCTCATGAACCATGGATATGATTTCTTCCTCTGTGACCTCATCATTTCCATGCAGCTGGTCAAAAACCTTGCCCTTGGGCTTTCTGCCATTAGTAAGCTTAAGCAGCATATATGCTTCTACCAATGCCACTCCACACAGCATCACACAGATGCAAATTAACATTCTATCTCTCCTTCTATCCTCTTATGTAAATAGTTCCAAACTGATTTCAAGTGCCTTGTCTACCTTCATCAGAATCTGGTTATCCAGATGGCACACCTTATCCTTCAGTCTCTTCTTGTCTATTGTCCTAAGCTGTTCCAAAAGGACAACAGAATCCTTTGCCAGATCGTACTCCTGACAGTTTAACTCCACATGTGTAGGAAGCTTAGCCTTGTGCATCTGCGAGGTAATCGCTGCACATATAACAGTCGGACTGTGCTTGTTTCCTATGTCATTCTGCACAATCAGGACAGGTCTTATGCCTCCCTGCTCAGAGCCTACAACTGGTCTTAAATCTGCATAGTAAATATCTCCACG
Organism: Bacteroidaceae bacterium; assembly: GCA_963620375.1. Lineage (GTDB taxonomy): Bacteria > Bacillota > Clostridia > Lachnospirales > Lachnospiraceae > Roseburia. The sequence goes on along the minus strand of CAVFAM010000343.1, from coordinate 5,466 downwards.
TTGAATTATCATAAATACACACTCCATATTTGGTATACAAGAAGTATTTCCATATTTTTCGAGTGTATTCTGTTTTTTTATCTATATTTAAAATCATTTATATAGATATTATATTCATTCAACCTGTAATTGTGCGCATAACATGTGACAGCCCATCTATTATATCATTTGCCATCATAGAATACGAGCCTTTTTGTGTCAAGGCTTCATCTCCTGCCAGTCCATGTATGTAGACGCCAAGCCCTGCCGCCTTTTCACTCACCACGCCCTGTGCCAGAAGCCCGCCGATTACACCAGATAACACGTCTCCACTGCCTGCAGCTGCCATGCCCGGATTACCGGATAAATTGATATATACTGAGCTGTATGGCAGGGCTGTTATTGTCCTGAAATCCTTTAAGACACAAATTACATTGTATTTATTAGCAAAATCTGTGGCAGAATCAACCAGCTTGCTCTGGATAAAGCTGACAGAGTCCCCTGTCAGACGAGCCATCTCCCCAAGATGAGGGGTGACTATTATATCCATATGTGGTCTTAACAGTATATCGGTCTTATCCGCTATTATATTTAACGCATCTGCATCTATTACCATAGGTACAGTGACATTTTTTAGTACACAGTCCACTATTTTCTTTGCTGTGGCATCTGTCCCCATTCCAGGTCCCATGATGACAGCATCCGCCCATTTGAGATTGTCAATAAGCTGCTGTTCGTTGTAAGGCTTACTGTAACAGCTCACTATGACCTCAGGGATAGAGGTCTGGACTACAGCCCTGTTTTCCTCTGCTGTATATACCTTTACCAGTCCTGCTCCTGTACGGCAGGCTGCCCTGGCACACATTATTGCTGCACCTGACATATCCCTGCTTCCTGCTATCACCAGAAGTTTCCCGTAAGTGCCCTTATTTGAATGTGCCGCCCTGGCTGGCAGACTGCTTATGTCCTCCTCTTCGTAAGCAAAAATCCTCGGCTTTCTGTCCAGATAGCTCTCCGCTGTAATGCCTATGTCAGTGACTATAAGCTGTCCTGTATATTCGTTTCCAGGCCACAATAGCTGTCCCACCTTTGCAAATGAAAAGGTGATTGTAGCATCCGCCTTAAATGCGGTTCCAAGCACAGCCCCATCATCTGCACATATTCCAGATGGCATATCTATGGCGATTTTTGTGGCTGACATGGTGTTTAGCTGCTCTATCAGGTCAGAATATGCCCCGCTTATGCTCCTTGAAAGTCCTGTGCCAAACAGGCCATCTATGATATAGTCATAGTCATCTGCCAGCTCTGACACCAGACCATAACCATAGCTTTCATATATCTTTTTTTGAAGCTTATAGTTTTCGCTTCCTGCTTTACTGTCTCCTGCCAGATAAACCTCCGTATGTACAGCCTGCTGGTTTAAGAGTCTGGCTATCGCCAT
>CAVFAM010000343.1:0-4036 GCA_963620375.1 Bacteroidaceae bacterium | reverse complement strand
GCATACCAGTATTCTGTGATTTTTATTTAACTTAAAATACGCAATAAGCTCCCGGACAAAATTCATTGCTGCCTGTTCCATTAAAACCATTGATGGCACATGGAAATGGCTTGATGTATTATCATCCAGAAGCTTCATCTCTTTTCCTGTAACAAGATACTTCAATTAAGCTGCCTCTTAACTTTCTTTATTATCTTTGTTGTCACTGCTCTCTACAATCAGGTCATCATACTGTATGTCAAACAAATCCAGCACCTCAGCCCCAAATATATCATGTAAATAGGAATAGATTTCCTTATTGTTGATTGTTCTGTTCTGCTTTCTGATTATATTTTTCTTGAGGTCAATCCTCACCTGGGCAATCCAGTCCTCGATTTCCTTCGCCTCGGTCTGATTTACTCTGAGCTTTGAGTAAAAATAGTCCATAGACAAAATCATAAGCTGCTCATTGACCTCTTTTATCTGCTTTGGTAACTCAAGCAGTAAGTCCTCTTCCTCATTGATTTTCTCATTCACCTCATCAATAAGCTTTTTATTTTCCTGACGCTTCTTCTCACGCTCATCACTGTTGTCTTCCTCGTCATCCATATTCTGAACGATTTCATCCATCAGCTGATTTTTGATTTTCTTAAGTTTTTTAAGCTCGGTATTGGCTCTGCCCTGCTGGGCAAGCAGCTCATTTACCTTTGCTTCCTTTTCCTTGATTTCATCTGTTTTTCCATGAATTGCAAATAATCTGTGCCACTTCTGATCCAGAACAAGCAGTGGTATGTTTTTATCTGCCAGGGCTGCCTTAAATTCTTCTTCTGTCTTCACAGAAAACACCTCCGAATATTATTTAGAGTTATTTTTATTTTTTACAATATTATAACTCAGCTGCATCAGGCTGTCTGATAAATGGACACTCTCCACCACAACATCCTCATTTTTCTCAATATCCAAGTCCACATGGGCAAAATTCCATATAGCCTTCACTCCTAAATCTACAAGCTTCTGGGCTATTGTATCTGCCTTGGACTTTGGCATTGTAAGTGCTGCTATATCAACATGGTTGTTTGCACAGTAATCATCCAGCTCATTAAGCATAAGAATAGGAATATCTCTTACAGTCCTGCCCTTGAGCTCTGGATTGACATCAAACAATGCAACAATCTTAAAACCAAGCTTCTCAAACTTGACATAATTTGCCAGTGCCTGACCTAAATTTCCAGCTCCTATTATAATGATGTTGTGCTGCTGGTTAAGACCAAGAATCTTGCCAATCTCGTCATACAGATACTGGACATTATAGCCATAGCCCTGCTGTCCAAAACCACCGAAATTGTTTAAGTCCTGTCTTATCTGTGATGCAGTAACCTTCATTCTATTGCTCAAATCATTTGAAGATATTCTCTCCACACCATCATCCAGCAGCTCTCCTAAATATCTATAATACCTTGGCATCCTGCGGATTACCGCCTGTGATATTTCTTTTTCCAACGTATTCTCCTCCTATCATGTTTCCCTTAAACATAAGAAAACCCTAAACTAATTATAGTTTTATTATATCCCACTGTCAATGTGTGAAATTTTTAACATATTAATTAGTCAGGGTATTCTTGCCATATTATTTTAGAGAATAGCTGTGAGTTCTTCTCTGATTGCTTTTATAAAGCCTTCACTGTTTAATACAGTCGGATTCTCTATTGTGGTAATAAGAGCCAGATCCTTTGTCATCTTTCCAGACTCGATAGTCTTAAGGCATGCCTCTTCAAGCTTATCTGCAAATGTGCAAAGCTCTCCTATTCCGTCAAGCTCTCCACGCTTTCTCAAAGCTCCTGTCCATGCAAATATAGTGGCAACAGAGTTAGTAGATGTCTCCTCGCCCTTTAAGTGCTTGTAGTAGTGTCTCTGTACTGTTCCATGGGCTGCCTCGTACTCATAATATCCGTTTGGTGATACAAGCACAGATGTCATCATGGCAAGTGAACCAAAGGCAGATGAAATCATATCGCTCATTACATCTCCATCATAGTTCTTGCATGCCCAGATAAAGCCTCCCTCAGATTTCATAACACGGGCTACCGCATCATCAATGAGTGTGTAGAAATATGTAATTCCTGCCTCTTCAAATTTATCCTTGTAATCTGCATCAAAGATTTCCTGGAAAATATCCTTAAATGTGTGGTCATACTTCTTGGAAATAGTATCCTTTGTTGCAAACCATAAGTCCTGCTTTGTATCTAAGGCATACTTGAAGCAGCTGTGTGCAAAGCTCTCGATAGAGTCATCTAAGTTGTGCTGTCCCTGAATGATGCCAGCTCCTGTGAAGTTATGGATTAACTCCCTTGTCTCTGTTCCATCCTCTGCTGTGTATACAAGCTCTGCCTTGCCAGCTCCCGGTATCTTCATCTCTGTTGCCTTGTATACATCACCATAGGCATGTCTTGCTATTGTGATTGGCTTAGCCCATGTCTTTACATTTGGCTCAATTCCTTTTACAACAATTGGTGCTCTGAATACAGTACCGTCAAGCATGGCTCTGATTGTACCATTCGGGCTCTTCCACATTTCCTTTAAGTTGTACTCTGTCATACGGGCAGCATTTGGAGTGATTGTAGCACATTTTACAGCCACACCATATTTCTTTGTGGCATTTGCTGAATCAATTGTAACCTGGTCGTTTGTACGGTTTCTCTCCTCGAGACCCAAATCGTAGTAGTCTGTCTTTAAATCGATAAATGGAAGCAATAATTCATCCTTTATCATCTTCCACAGGATACGGGTCATCTCGTCTCCGTCCATCTCTACAAGTGGTGTTGTCATTTTAATTTTTTCCATCACAATCTCCTTTTATTTTCATCAGGTTTTCCCAACCCATTTTATCCATGTTTTCCTTGGTGCTCTTTATATGCTTTCTGGCACATTCCTCGGCAAGGGCTGCGTCATGTGCCTTTATTGCCTCTGCTATTTTCTTGTGCTCTGCTGTAGAGTTTTTGGCTCTGTTTGCAGCTCCCAGTGAGTTTTTCCTGACTCGCAGCACATATTCGTGGTAGTCCTTAAGCACCCGCTTAAGCTCCCTGCTTCCGGATGCCTCATACATTATCTCATGAAACTGGTTATCCAGCGTGACAAGCTGCTCATAATTGCCCTTTGACTCATGAAATTCAGAAAGCAGGAGGTTTTCATCCATCTCTGTTATCTGCTCATCTGATATATTGTTCGCAGCCCATCTGGCACAAAGCCCCTCAAGCAGGGCTCTTATCTCGTATATATCCTGTATATCCTGTAAGGATACGCCTACCACAACAGCCCCCTTATTTGGCACTATCGATACCAATCCTTCAAGCTCAAGCTGTCTCAACGCCTCCCTGACAGGGGTTCTGCTGACTCCCAGCTCATCACCTATATTTTTTTCTTTAAGCTCATCACCGGGCTGATAATACCCCTCCAGGATGTTATTCCTGATGGATTTGTAGACCCGGGCGCTCAAAGAATAGTTATCTTCTGACATTATGTTACCTCTTTAAAACTATTATAATATAATTCCAAGCTCCTTGCAGCACTTTGTGATTTCAACCACAAGCTCGTTATCTGTAATTACAGTTATACGACCCTCGTCATACTGCTTGTCAACCCATTCCTTTACCTTTGCAACAAGCTCTGAATTCTTATCAACCTTGCGGTCATCACCCAGTCTGTAGTATGTATTAATCCAGTGGGCAATTCCTGCAAGTCCGGATGTATTTGAAACAGCCACAAGTGGTGGGCGGTTAAGGAATTTTCCAGTGTCAAATATATTGTAAATCTCCTCATTTTTGAGAAGTCCGTCTGCATGGATTCCTGCCCTTGTCACATTGAAGTTGCTTCCTACAAATGGGGTTCTGCTAGGCTGCTTGTAGCCAAGCTCCTTCTCAAAGTATTCAGCCATCTCTGTAATAACAGTTGTATCCATACCATCCAGTGTGCCCTTAAGCTGGGCATATTCAAATACCATGGCTTCAAGTGGTGTATTACCAGTTCTCTCGCCAATTCCAAACATAGAGCAGTTGACTCC
>CAVFAM010000342.1:1756-4353 GCA_963620375.1 Bacteroidaceae bacterium | reverse complement strand
GCATAAGTCTCTGCCATGGAAAGCATATTATTCTGCACTGCGTTGCTAATCTGGTCTCTTGCAGAATAAATACATATAACAAGACTTACAAGGTTTGAAATAACTACCGCTGCAATCACTAAGGCAGCTATTTTTGTTGCGATACTTTTTCTTTTTTTAGTATTCATTTTCACAGCCTCCGTTTTCTTTGGTATGGGAATATTGTACCACACTTTCCATAAAATTAAAGAGCTAAAAATCAAATTTTAGTGCAATTTTCCAAAGACTGTGACAGTTACTGCACACATATAAGGCAGTCATGTGGGCAGTAACTATTCTGGCATATTCCTACTCTGCATTTAACGGTGTGATTACGATATTTTCTGCTGTTATATCGGTTTTTCTCTTAATCACATCCTCAACCTGTGCCCTGGCACTCTCTGTATCCTCTCCCATGTCTAAGACCACATCACAGCAGTTATCATTTATGCTGACAACCACATTGTCAAAGCCCTTTGCCTCCAGAAGCATCTCTGCGTCTGCTTCCATCTGGGCTACCTCTGTCAGGCGCACCAGCTCATCCACAGCATTTTGCTTCTGCTCGTCTGTGACAGCCTGATTATTGACTATCTCAAGCAGGGCATCCTTATTCTTAGACCTGACCTGTTCCCTGTTCAGCTTCACCTCTGCACAATATGTAGCAGCAGAATCAATCTGTGCACTTGTCAAAACTGTCTCACCTGCATTAAGCACTGCCTCTGTGTCAGATATATTATCCTCATTATATACAGCCACCTCCTGCTCTGTTGCCGACACCGAAATACTCTCCTTATCAAAAGCTGAATTCTTATAATCGTAGCTTATATATCCCACTACAGCCAGAAGTAATGCTAATGTTGTAATTACAATTTGATTTTTGTGTGTTTTCAATTTAATCGTTCCTTTCATTCTGACATTTTAACTATTTTAATCTTATGCATTTCCACATCAAATAATGCCTGCACAGAGTCATAAATATTTTTCTCAACCACAGGGTCTCCTGCCCCCTCTGCAACTATCACAACCCCTGTATTGTCAGGCGCTATCATGACCTCCACCTGACCCACCCCATCTATTTTTGACAGGATATTCTTAAGTCTTACGTCCTCATCACCAGCTGTTTCATTAGTCCATATGCTGTCACTCACCATGCTGCCTGACTCCTTATTCTTTGACACAGGCATTGCTGCAATCATAAGCAGAACACCAAATAAAATCAAAATCAGATAATCATTCCATTTCCAGTTCTTCAGTTTGTCCCTGATTTTCAAGCTCATCGACATAATTAAATATGTAAGCCTCCTCCTGTTTTGGTTCGTAGTATAAGCTGTCTACCTTTTCCCGGATTTCCTGCCACTCAGCCATATCTGATACCAGCTCCCTGCCGCTTATCCATTCAAAAACCGGTGTGATAAGCACAATTGCCATTATTGCCCCTACAAAAAACTGAAAAAGCTTCCTGTACTCATCCTTGGGTGACAGGTAGGCAATTAACATCATTATAAAAACAAGAATATAAATCTTTCCCATCACAGCACCCCCGCACATACAATCGAAACCGTTATTATAAATATAACTGCCATATTGCACAAAATACCAAAGAAGAGTTCCCCTGCCCTTGCAGTCCCGTTGACCCCCTCTACTATGCGCTTATCCGCAACAGGCTGTACAATCGCCGAGGTCAGCTTATAACCAAGTATAAAAACTATAAGCTTTATTATAGGAGACAGAACAATTGAAATTACAACAATTACGCCCACCACTCCTACGCAGTTTTTTATCAGGACTCCACAGCTTAAAAGTGTCTCCCCTGTTGCGCTGACTGCATTTCCAATGCCTGGTATGACCTTAATGGTCTTTAATGCCAGTGAATTCGTCACATCATCCTTTGCCGCCATAACCATCCTCTGCACAACGCCCATTCCAAATACAGCTGCAGTTGACAGCTTTAATAAGAAACGGATAATTTTTTCAAGCAGCTCTGCAAGCTTTGACAGGCTGTCCTCCTCAAACATATTGTTTATCAATATCAAAAACAAAAAAGTCTGGGTGGCAGGCACCAGCACAAGCTTGGCAATCCACTCAATAATATACAGGCAGCCAAAGGAAAATATATAGTAGGCAGAGCCTGTAGATATATTGCCTGTGAGTACCAGGGTAGAGGCATACACCGGAATCATCATATTCATAAAGCCAATCAGCCCGTCAATTGTCGATGTGACAAGTGCTTCGATTCTGGTAAAGGACTCCATCAGAATGAGCATAAGCGCTCCATATACCATGAGAAAGCTCACACTGTTCAGATATGAATTTTTGCTGTTAATCATCCTGTTAAACATAGCTGCAACCAGAAGAAATATAAGCATGCCTGCAATATATTCCTTAGTCTGCATAAGCTCAGCCGTGACAGAATCCCTAATCAGCCTGCCCAAAGCCTCAAAGACAGATGTATCTCCACTTACAAGCTCCCTTACCATATCTGTAAAGCTTGTATGCTCTGATATGTAGCTGCGACTGTAAGTATCAAGCCTGTCAAGTCCAAGCTCATCAATTATCTGGCCTATTATGTAGTTAATCAC
>CAVFAM010000342.1:0-1746 GCA_963620375.1 Bacteroidaceae bacterium | reverse complement strand
ATTATGTCATTCATCCCATACCTCCCACTATTGAAATCAGAGAGTTAATAATCGGAACGCTCATTATGACTATTGTAAGCTTGGCAAAAATCTCTATCTGGCACGCCACCGCCTGATAGCCTGCGTCCTTGCAGATATTTTCTGCAAACTCCGCTGCATATGTAACTCCAAGCATTTTGATTAATTCATAAATATAAAAATCATCTATGGGGAGCAGCTCCATGAGCGACCTGACAAAGGACAGCACCGATGAGATACATGCCAGTGAATAAAAAAATATAATTATGCCAGCTGTAATGCTCAGTAAAGACGACAGCTCAGGTCTGACTTTTTTAAGCATAAGGCACAGAATAACCGCTGTAACCCCAATTAAAGAAACCTTCCACATAATAAAATCCTATAACGTAAATAAATTCTGCATAGTTACAAACAGTTCACTTATATAAGGAACAATCCAGAAAAGCACAATTATAAGTCCCACAAGGCTTAATAAAAATGCCTGTTCATCCCTCCCACTGTGTTTTAGCACCTGACCTAACACCGTGATAATAATTCCTATTGCTGCTATTTTAAATATTATACTTACTTCCATTATTACCCTCGTCTTTCCTTTGGTGTATTGTTCAGGCAAAGACCAGAACACAGGCAATTCCTCCCATAAGGCTTACCGGCAGCCACACCTTTTTGATTTCCCTTTGACTGCTTAATTCCTGCTCCCTTACCAGCTCAATAAGCTTGAGATTAGCCTCAAGACTGTTCCTTATCTCATCTGAGCTTTTCTCAAAAAAAGCAGCCCCGCACCCATTTATAAACTCCAAAGCCTCACTGTGGAAACCATACTGTCCCATAAAGCGTGCAGGTCCAGCCCTCCACGCCAGGTCTCCATTGGGGTATAAATGTCTTTCCAAAGCCTCTCCCATCCGGAACAATTCGGCATCAAAAGCCTTATTGCCACAGCTTACATTTTTAAGAAATATAACTGTGTTCTGCTGCTGCCCCAGCAAAATATATATTCCCTTTTTACACATTCTCTCCAAGGCATCCAAAAGCTCAATCCTCTTTCTGCAGCCACACATTCTGGAATATGCTATCCCCCCACAGCCCCCAATGATAAGCAGGCTTCCAAAAAGCTTCAGCAAACCATGTTCCCCCTGTTATCATAGATACAAAAGGAGCGTTTCCCCTGCTCTCCCTTTTTCAAAAAGACAAAGCGTTCTGCGAGATTTGTCATCCCCTTGTCGCACAGCTCTGTAAACTCCTTTGCATGAATCGTGCCCAAAATCCTGACCCCTGATTTTCTCGACAAGTCAACCGCCCTCTCGTCTTCAGTACCGCCAAGCTCATCAACCGCAATAATCTGCGGTGACATAGCCCTTAAAAGAATCCTCATTCCCTTTGCCTTGGGACAATTATCAAGCACGTCACATCTCCCCCCCAGATCATTTTGTGGCACTCCCCTGTAGCAGGCTGCAATCTCTGACCTCTCGTCCACCACCGCTACCTTCATAGCCTGTTTTCCATCGCAGCCCCCTGCAATAATCCTTATGGCATCTCTCAGATATGTAGTCTTCCCCACACCAGGTGGTGATACAAAGACAGTGTCATATATATCATCTGTCTTCCTTATATAAGGCATAATATCTCTGGCACAGTTCTTGTATTCATGGGCAACCCTGATATTCACCCCGCTTATATCATTGATACTGTCAATCCTCTCATCATATATGCCAGCCCTCCCCACAACAC
>CAVFAM010000341.1:0-2737 GCA_963620375.1 Bacteroidaceae bacterium | reverse complement strand
AGATAAAAATAAAATGAAACGAGTAGATTTTGAACACGGAACAGTAGTAGGAAATATACTGGGAGCGGCACTTCCCATGCTTGTAGCCCAGATTTTAAACCTCCTGTACAACATTGTAGACCGTATATATATTGCAAGAATACAGGATGTGGGAACGGCTGCACTTGGGGCGGTGGGATTATGCTTTCCACTTATCGTGATTATCAGTGCATTTGCAAATCTCTTTGGAAGTGGAGGAGCACCATTGTTTTCCATCTACAGAGGTGGTAAAAAGGAGAAGCAGGCTAAGCAGGTCATGAACACATCCTTTACCATGGTCTGTCTTAGTGCTATCTTACTCATGTTAGTGGGACTAACCCTTGCCCGCCCGCTTCTGGTATTGTTTGGAGCATCGGAGAGTGCGCTCCAGTATGCGTATCCATATATGATGATATATATGCTTGGCACACTGCCGTCCATGCTTGCCATAGGAATGAACCCTTTTATAAATGCACAGGGATATTCCGTCATAGGTATGTTTTCTGTTGCCATAGGCGCACTGGCAAACCTGATTTTAGACCCACTCTTTATATTTGTACTGGGCTTTGGCGTGAGGGGAGCGGCAATCGCAACAGTTTTGTCACAGGGCATGTCAGCCTTGTTTGTCCTGTTTTTCCTGACCAGAAAGGCAGAGCTTAAGGTCAGATTTCTAAGAAAAGAAGAGATAAGAGACAGCATAGGCTATGCCAAAAATATAATAAGTCTTGGAACAGCAGGCTTTATCATGCAGGTCACAAACAGCCTTGTATCAATATGCTGTAACAATGTCCTGTCCGTAACCGGAGGGGATATATACATATCAGTTATGACAATTGTATCAAGCGTCAGACAGCTGGTAGAGACACCAATATATGCCATAAATGAGGGTACATCTCCAGTCTTAAGCTATAATTATGGAGCCAGGCGTCCCTTAAGAGTGCGCAAATCGATGCTTGTGATGGGGCTTATGATTTTTGCATATACTGCGGTAATGTGGAGCATTATCATAATGATACCAGAGGTCTTAATCTCGGTATTCAGCTCGGATAAAGCCTTGATAGCAGATGCTGTGCCAGCCCTCAAGCAGTATTTTGCAGCCTTTATATTTATGGATTTTCAGTACATAGGACAGACTATATTTAAGTCGCTTAATAAGAAAAAGCAGGCTATATTTTTCTCCCTGCTTAGAAAGGTATTTATAGTGGTGCCGCTCACATATATTATGCCATATGCCTTACATATGGGCACGGATGGAGTATTTCTGGCAGAGCCGGTGTCAAACATTATCGGAGGAAGCTTGTGCTTTATCACAATGCTTTGTACTATCCTGCCTGAACTTAAGCGGATGGATGCAGATACATAAAATTTGTAACAATCCAAAGCTGCCATGTATGCGTTGGCATAAAAATGACTTGGACTTTAAGCCCAGAAATTAGATTTATTTGTCATAAGGTTTTCCAATTATAAGTGCAAAATAGCCCCAGTCCCAGATTGGAGATTCAAAGCTGTTTTCCAGATACTCATATATGTCATCATTTTCGTAGCCTGTCATGCGGGATAAAATCACTATATGCTGGCGGATTGTCTCATAGTCTGGAATTATTTTATTGTCATTTGTATCCAGCCTGCTGAGGAAAAGGCTGTGTCTGATTGTCACATATTCCATGGCAATCCATTCCAGATGCAAAAGCATGTCCTCTAAGCTGTCGTCAGGCATGAAAAGGTCAGAGAACACCTCATTTGCGAGATAATTGCGGAATATAAGATTATATGTACAAATATTGCAAGGATTTAATGTATCTATATAGCATGATGCAAGATTTATTATCTCATCATGTGTCATATCAGATACAAGCTCCGCCCTGTCTATAAGCGGAGTCAGAAAATCAGAATACAGTCCCTCTGCCATATAGTTTACTGCCAAATCCTGCAACAGCTCGTTACACTCATTTATCGTATCGCTGACAGGCAGGTCAATATCATCTATTGCTTTTCTTAGAGCCTGTAATGAGGCATCTGAAAAATACTCATCCACCAAAGCCTCAGAGACTGAAGGCTGTCTGTACAATTCCAGCAGTATATAGAAGCTTTCCAGGAGGGCTTCTTCTATAGATACAGACTGGTTTTGAAGGAGCTTAATGATGCTGCTTCTTATTTTAAACAGGCTTCGTGAAGGAGAGGTCTCTGGCAAAGCACTTACAGAAGCAGAAGAGTCGATTGATAAATTATTGTCAATGTCAGTGCCTGTATGTTTATTGTCATGGCTGCTTATATCAGGAAAAACAATAAGGTCATCCCTCCATAAATCAATCACAGCAGGACAGCAGGGCATAAGCATTGCCTCTGTATGAGTTTTAAAATCATGAAATTCCCGTGGAAAAGTGGTGCATGTATCTGAAAGTACAGAATCACCATAAGCTGTGACAAGACGGCACAGCTTTTTATCAGAAAGGAAAGGACAGCGGTGGTTTTCATCCAACCTTATGATACGCTGTCCATCCTTTTTCTCTGTATATGAACTTAGATTTTTTCTGGATTTTGTCATGCCATCAGGAGGCAATAGCTTTTTCCAGCTGAGATTTGTCTTAGTATCTATGGAGATTTTCCACTCCTGGCAGCAGGTTATAGTGCATTTGTCTGCAATACAGGTAAATTTGTCATAGTAGTCTGGTTTTGCCAGAAGTGGTGTTTTTTTCTCCATAATAGTTCTCCCTTATAT
>CAVFAM010000340.1:0-4418 GCA_963620375.1 Bacteroidaceae bacterium | reverse complement strand
ATCCATTACTGTGGCTGTGAACAGGTGGGTGTCCTGAAGCACGATACCCAGAGAATGTCTCAGGTCAGCCTTCTTTATCTTGTTTATGTTGATTCCGTCATATCGTATCTTACCATCCTGTATATCATAGAAACGGTTAATCAGGTTGGTGATTGTTGTCTTTCCTGCACCGGTTGTTCCTACAAAGGCTATCTTCTGACCAGGTGTGGCGTACAAATCTACCCCGTGCAATACTGTTTTTTCTGGTACATATCCGAAATCTACGCTGTCAAATACCACATCACCTGTGAGCTTTATGTAATCAACTGAGCCATCTGCACTGTGTGTGTGCTTCCATGCCCAGAGTCCTGTATGCTCTGGCGTCTCTGTGATGACTCCGTTTTCCTCTCTGGCATTGACAAGGGTTACATAGCCGTCATCTGTCTCGACTTCCTCATCCAGGAGCTTGAAAATTCTTTCACAGCCTGCAAGTGCCATTATTATTGCGTTAAACTGCTGGCTGACCTGTGAGATTGGCATGTTAAAGCTCTTGTTAAAGGTCAAAAAGCTTGCAAGCTTACCAAGTGTAAGCCCTGCCATTCCTGAAAGTGCCATGATACCGCCGACCATTGCGCAGAGCACATAGCTTAGGTTTCCTATCTGGGCATTTATAGGACCCAGCAGGCTTGAGTACCAGTTTGCATGGTAGGCACTCTCAAAGAGCTTATCGTTTAATTCATCAAACTGCTCGATGCTTTCTTCCTCATGGGTAAAGACCTTGATGACCTTCTGGCCATTTAACATTTCCTCGATAAATCCGTTTACCTGTCCTAAATCCCTCTGCTGTGACAGGAAGAATTTGCTTGATGAGCCTGCAAAAATCTTTGTCAGGAATATCATTGCAAAAACCATAAACAGGGTGAGGACTGTAAGCGGTACATTTAGTCTTATCATTGATATAAGCACCATGATTACAGTAATTGCAGAGTTAATCATCTGTGGAATACTCTGGCTTATGAGCTGTCTTAATGTATCAATATCGTTTGTGTATACTGACATTATGTCTCCATGTGAATGGGTATCAAAATATCTGATTGGCAGATCCTGCATGTGGGTAAACAGCTCGTCTCTCATACGCTTGATGCTTCCCTGAGAGACATAAATCATTAATTTATTGTAGACAAAGGTACTCAATACTCCGATTCCGTAGAATACGGCAACACGTCCCATGGCATGTAAAAGTGGGGCATAGTCAGAACCTCCATTTTTAAGCAATGGTGTGATGTAATCATCTATCAGAGTCTGCATGAAGAGAGTACCCTGTACGTTTGCAATTACACTTACGAAAATACATACTATTACCACGAGACAGTGGAACCAGTAATTTTTAAGTACAAACTGCATCAATCTGCCGAACAGCCTGCCCGGGTTGCTGATTTTTGGCTTTGGACCCTGTGGTCCTCTTGGTCCTGGCATTATGAAGCACCTCCTTCGTCAAAGTCTCCGCCACCATTAGTCTGGGAATCGTATACGTCACGATAGATGGCATTATTCTGTAACAGCTCCTCATGGGTTCCAAAACCATCAAGGCGTCCATCATTTAAGACGATGATTCTGTCTGCATCCATGACAGATGATATTCTCTGGGCGATTATAAGCTTTGTTGTGCCCGGAATAGCTTCCTTGAGAGCTGCCCTGATTTTGGCATCAGTAGCTGTATCGACGGCACTTGTGCTGTCATCTAATATGAGAATCTTAGGCTTCTTAAGAAGCGCTCTGGCGATACACAGACGCTGCTTCTGACCGCCGGATACGTTGGTTCCGCCCTGCTCGATATAGGTGTTGTACTTATCAGGGAAGCTCTCGATAAAGTCATCGGCACATGCCATCTGGCAGGCTTTTATACATTCCTCTTCGGTAGCGTTCTTATCGCCCCATCTTAAGTTGTCAAGTATTGTACCTGAAAAGAGCACATTCTGCTGTAAGACAACTGATACCTGATTTCTCAGGCTGTCCATGTCGTAGTCCTTTACATTTTTTCCACCTACATATACAGCACCGTCATTTACGTCGTAGAGACGGCTGATAAGGTTTACAAGAGAGGACTTGGAGCTTCCTGTACCACCTATGATACCGATTGTCTCGCCTGATTTGATATCGAGACTTATGTCATCGAGAACCGGAGTCTCAGAGTGGCTTGAATATCTGAAGGTAACATGGTCGAATTTTATGTCTCCACTTGCCACGTCATATACAGGATTTTCTGGATTGTGAAGTGTGCTTTCCTCGTCCAGTACCTCGCATATACGGCGGGCAGATGCCAGTGACATGGAAATCATTACAAAAATCATAGACAGCATCATGAGATTCATCAGGATATTCATACAATATGTAAGGAGTGCCATCAAATCTCCTGTTTCAAGTGAGCCGCCTACAACCATATGGGCACCAAACCAGCTGATTAAGAGAATACATGCGTAAACTGTAAACTGCATGGCAGGAGAGTTGTATACTACAAGGCTCTCGGCTTTTACAAAGACATCATAGATGTTTTTAGATGCCTTTTTGAAGCGGTTCTTTTCATAATCCTCTCTGACATAAGCCTTTACAACACGGATTGCTGATACGTTTTCCTGTATGCTCTCGTTTAAGTCGTCATATCTCTGGAAGGCTGAGTCGAAATACTTCATAGCCTTTTTACATATGAAGAGAAGCAGACCACCAAGCAGGATAACCGCTGCAAGATATATCGATGCAAGCTGTGGACTGATAAAAAATGACATAGCCATTGCACAGATTATTGATGCAGGGGCACGCATTGCCATTCTGAGAATCATCTGGTATGCGTTCTGGATATTTGTGACATCTGTTGTCATACGGGTGACAAGTCCTGCTGTAGAGAATTTGTCGATGTTTGCAAATGAGAAAGACTGGATATTTCTATACATAGCCTTTCGCAGGTTTTTTCCAAGTCCCATGGCTGCCTTGGCACCATATTTGGCACCCAAAGAACCACAGAGCAGGGAGAATAAAGCGGCAACAATCATCCATGCACCCATGACATAGATGTGTTTTGTGTCGCCCGCATTGATACCATCATTTACGATGGATGCCATAAGCAGCGGGATAATTGTCTCCATTGCGACCTCAAGCAGCATAAATATGGGAGTCACAATGGATGCATTACGGTATTCTTTTACCTGTGCGCCTAATGTTTTAAGCATTTACATTCCTTCTTTCCTTATTATATTTGTTGCAAGTTACAAAAAATAACTTGATTTTTAATAGTTAGTGTGCTAACAATATGATATTATATGCAGGATGTATTTTAAATGTCAATCATATTTTGCTATGGTTTGTAAAAAATTTTGGTATATGTCTACAGGGGCAGCAGTTGTTGGAAAGAGCCATATCAATAGGCATATAGTATATCTGGCAGAAAGAAGAGGGCGGACATGGAGTTTATTCCGGAGAGAATGATAGGCCATAAATTAAGAATGGTTCACAATTCGATAGACAAGTTTTTCGACAGGAGGGGAAATGGGGAGACCAAAAAGATTCCCCGGGGACAGGTTATGATAATACATTATCTGATGGAGCATCCTGACGAGGAGGTCTACCAGAAGGATATAGAGAGGTTTTTCTCGATCAGCGGAGCCACTGCAACAAATATGATAAAGGGCTTAGAAAAGGCAGAGCTTGTGGAGCGTGTGGCAAACGAGCATGATGCAAGGCTCAAGAGGCTTGTCCTCACGGAAAAAGCCATTGTAAGAGAGCAGAAAATCAGGAAAATAGTCATGGAACTTGAGGAGGGAATGGTCAGAGGCTTTACAGAAGAGGAAATATCTATATATTGTGAGCTGACAGACAGGATACTACAAAATCTGGACGATATGAACTACAACATATGCTCTAAAAAGAATACAAAAGATAAATGAAATATTTGTGTAAATTATCCAAAGGCATTGTAAATCAAGGGTTTGCAGTGCTTTTTTAGTACCAAGGTACAAGAAAAATAAACGCTAAATGTAGAGAATGAGAATTGACAAAACCACAATATCTTGTATAATCTATTTTAGAAATTAAACCTAGCTCGCGACAGATAATCGCCGCGAGCTATTCTATGCAATAAACCGGGAGGAATTTTTTGGATGAAAATCATTAAAAGAAGTGGAAGCGAAGCAACCTTTACAGTGGACAAGATTATCGGAGCTATTAAGAAGGCAAATGATTCTGTAATTGACTATGAGAAGCTCACAGATGAGCAGATGGAAGAGATTGCGGAGAATGTGGAGACTGCCTGTGAAAATATGAAGCGTTCACCAAGTGTTGAGGAAATTCAGGATATGGTGGAGAACCAGCTCATGAATAAGCACGCTTTCACAGTAGCACGTAACTATATCACATATCGTTACAAGAGAGCTTTGGTGCGTAAATCT
>CAVFAM010000339.1:0-9385 GCA_963620375.1 Bacteroidaceae bacterium | reverse complement strand
TCGCAACAAAAAGCATTTTTTTGTTTGCTATTTTCAATTTCTTTGGTATAATATGCTTTAGGAAATAGGTACTAACTGGGTAATAGGAGGATTTATGAGTAGAATTACACTAGAGCAGGCCGATGTTGTAGGCGAGATTGCAAACATCTGCATAGGGAATGCAGCTACATCTTTAAGTCTCATACTCAACCGGCCAACAAATATTACTACTCCACGAGTTGATGTACTTGCGGAGGAGGCTTCACTTTCAGATGATAACCATGTACTTGTTAAGGTTCCATACACAAAAGGACTTGACGGAACCAATCTTTTGGTTCTTAATATACATGATGCTTTAGTTATCGCCAATCTAATGATGGGTGGAGATGGCACTAATGTCAGCGGTACAACCCTTGACGAGCTTTCACTTTCAGCAGTTTCTGAAGCTATGAATCAGATGTGCGGTACAATTGCTACATCTATGTCGGAATTACTTGAGGTTCCAACCGATATTGGTTTCCCACTAATCAATTGCAAGGACAGGAAAACCTTTGAGATTCCAGAGGAGTTATGCAATGGTACAGATATTGTGAAGGTAACTTTTCGATTAACTGTCGGAGAACTTATTGACAGCGACCTTTTACAGTTGTACCCTATTAGTATAGTTAAACAGATTACAAAACAGGAGGATAAATAAATGGCTAGAATTTTAATTGTAGATGACGCAGCTTTCATGAGAATGATGCTTAAGGACATTCTTACAAAGGGTGGTTTCGAAATTGCAGGAGAGGCTGCAGATGGAGTAGAGGCCGTTGCTAAATACAATGAATTAAAACCAGACCTCGTTACACTTGATATCACAATGCCTAACAAAGACGGTATTCAGGCTCTCAAAGAGATTAAAGCCGCAGACCCAAATGCAACATGTGTAATGTGCTCAGCTATGGGACAGCAGTCTATGGTTATTGATGCTATTCAGTCTGGCGCAAAGGACTTCATCGTTAAGCCTTTCCAGGCAGACCGAGTTCTTGAGTCTATTCGTAAAGTACTTGGCTAATAGCTTTTTTACATACGCATTTTGAGAGGAGATGCCATTCTCCTCTTTTTGTGCTGTCTAAAATTATATTCAAACAAGCATTTTGGACAACCGCAAGCTTCTCTTGCATATTTTGGCATAAAAAAGGGATTAGAACAAAGTCATTGTCCTAATCCCTGTTTTATAGGTACATTATCATTTTACAGCTGGGCAAGCATATCTATTGCATTCCGGGCAATTATAGGCTCTCCATGCTCTTTTATAAATGCTGCCCGCTGGCATCCCGCTTCAATATCAGTTACATACTCATCTGTAACCATAGACAGCGCCTTTACATCCGCCTCTGTCAGATGCGACAAATCCATTATCATATAATATACATCTGTGTATTTATATAATGAATTAGGAGGCATGGTCTTAAGCAGGGCATGCTTTGCAAATCTGGCTGTATCATCTAAGCTCTTGAACTTAAGCAATACAATTACCTGAACCGTCTCTTCGTCTCCCTCTCCGCCTTCTTTTTCCGAAAGCTCCTTCCATTTCTCCTGGGGAACTGAATTAAGCAGTCCATTTACTATATCCTTCAGATGCTCCATCATATCTCCGGATGCCGGATGTTCCGAAAAAGTCAGTGAAATTGTATGATCTGGCAGGAAATCTGCTCTGACGGTCTTAACCCCCATGTCGAATTTCATCTTAAATTCTTCCTCTGCCATATCAAATATGTAGTTCATAAATTCCTGAGTCCGTTCACCATTGCTCATTATCTCTTCCAGAGAATAACCCAGATCATATATCTCCTCCTCTGAGATAAGGCACTTTACTGTGTGTTTTCCAACTCTTTGAAATTCCATACAATCACCTACTTTCTTTTTATTTTCTGCCTGATACGCTGCAATGCATTATCTATAGCTTTTGGGCTCTTTCCCATTATATCGGCAATCTGGGTATAGTTATTACCCTCCAGATAATAATTCAGCACTTCATTTTCCATTCCGCTCAAGCTCTTTTCAAGCTCCTTCTTGAACTCCTCAAACTTTTCCTGCTCAATTACCAGCTGCTCAGGGCTCATGGTTTCATGTCCCAGAAAATCCTCAAGCACACCACCATTCTCATTCTCTTCGATTGAAAATGAAACGTATTCATTTAAGGGCTGGTGCTTTTTGCGCTGCGCCTTGTCTATTGCAGAATACAGCTGTCTGTCAATGCAGAGCTTTGCAAAATGATAGAAATGTGACTCAGAGGATTTGTAATCCCGCACAGCCTTAAAGAGACCAATCATTCCCTCCTGTATGAGGTCATCATTTTCTGCCCCTATCAGGTAAAGCGCATTACATTCTTTTCTGACCAATGGCTTATACTTATTTAAAATATAATCCATGACCGCATCATCCCCATCCCTGAACTGCTGTATCAATTGCTCGTCTGTGTATTTCTCATACCCTTCCAATTCATTATCCCTTCTTAAGCCGCTGACGAACTATTTCATATGCTAACACTCCTGCTGCCACTGAGGCATTGAGTGAGTCGATATCTCCCTTCATAGGAATTGATGCAACCATATCACAGTTTTCCTTCACAAGCTTGCTGACACCATCCCCTTCATTTCCAATCACAAGACCTATGGAGCCTGTGAGGTTTAAATCATACATCTCTGTACCGCCCATATCAGCACAGACAAACCACATGCCCTGCTCCTTTAATTCCTTGATGGTATTGGAAATGTTAGTGACCTTGGCAACCGGTGTGTAATTTATGGCACCTGCTGATGTCTTTGCAACTGTAGGTGTAAGCCCAACCGCTCTCCTCTTTGGAATGATGACTCCATGTGCCCCTGCCAGATTCGCAGTTCTGATTATGGCACCCAGATTATGAGGGTCTTCAATTCCATCAAGTATAAATACAAATGGTGCCTCTCCCCTGTCCCTGGCAATCTGAAGAATATCCTCGACCTCGGCATAGGAATAGGCGGCTGAAACCGCTATGACTCCCTGATGCTTGCCAGTCTCTGACATCTGGTCAAGTCTCTCCTTTGATATATAGTTTATGATTGAATCATGCTTTCTGGCTTCTCTTGTGATAGACTTAATCGGTCCGTCCTGACAGCCATCCAGTACAAAGAGCTTATCAATAGTCTTGCCAGAGCGGTATGCCTCAAGCACTGCATTTCGTCCTTCTATGTAGTTTTCGTGGAGCTTCTCTGCGTCTGCTCCATCCTTTTCAATTTGGTTTTTGTTATATTTATCCATGTTTTCCTATCCCTAATATTTCTTTATATCCTATACAGAGAACCTGCCTCCGCAGCTTTTCCTGCATACCCTGGTGTATAAGTCTATATGTATATTTTATGTGCGCTTTATCCATATGCAGACTTATCCAGCCATATATTTAGCAGCTACGGCTCTATGCCCAGTATATCAAGCGCCCGTTTTGACAGATACACAGCCCTGTCAAATTTATCCTCCAGATACAGATAGCCCATCAGAGCCTCAAAGCCTGTAGCCTTTCTGTAATCTGCAACAGTGGCATTTTTTGCAGTGGTAAAGGACTTGGCATTCCGCCCTCTCCTGTACACATCATGTTCTTCCTCTGTAAGCTCCTCCATAAGAGCCTCTGCCATAAGTGCCTGGGTATGTGCCTTTACAATACTGCTGGTGTGCCTGTGGAGCTCATTCGGGCTGGTATTCCCCTTATCCACCACAACAGTTCTTATTATGAGGTCAAATACACCATCGCCGATATAAGCCAGCGTCAGGGGTGAATAAGTCCTTATATCCTTCTTTTTTACATTAAACTGGTCTCTGATATATGCGTCAATTTCCATTAAACAAGCTCCCACTTAACGCCCTCACGGGTATCCTTTATAGCGACGCCCTTTGCAAGAAGTTCATCTCTTATCGCATCAGCCTTTGCAAAGTCCTTTGCCTTCTTTGCCTCTGCTCTCTCTGCAATCTTTTCATTTATGAAGGCTTCAAGCTCTGAATCCACAGATGTAGTGCTCTCTGCCAGAAGCTTTCCGTTCTTGTAAAGCTCAAGAGAAAGAACCTGGTCAAAATCCTCTATAAGGGCAAGCTTTGTCTTGTCGTTGATATCTGCCTTTACTACATCATAGAGGACTGTAATTGCCATTGATGTATTAAGGTCATTGGTAACAGCATCCATAAACTGTGCCTTATAGCTGTCAAATGCAGCCTTATCCACGCTACCCTCATCCTTAAGCTCTGCCACTCTCTTTGCCAGCTTGTTATAAGCTGTAGCTGCATTGTCAAGTGCACCAAAAGAAAATTCCAGTGGCTTACGATAGTGTGACTGTAAGCAGAATAATCTGTAGGCAAGTGGATTGTAGCCCTTTTCCTTAAGCACTGACACAGTAAGCACAGCACCCTTTGACTTGCTCATCTTGCCAGCTCTGTCATTTAAGTGGTTTACATGGAACCAGTAATTGCACCACTTATGGCCTAAGTAACTCTCTGACTGGGCAATCTCATTTGTATGGTGTGGGAATATATTGTCAACTCCACCACAGTGAATATCCATATACTCTCCCAAATGCTTCATGCTTATACATGAGCACTCGATATGCCAGCCTGGATATCCTACGCCCCATGGGCTATCCCATTTAAGCGCCTGGTCCTCAAACTTGGACTGGGTAAACCACAGTACAAAGTCATTTTTATTTCTCTTATTTACATCTTCCTCTACATCATCTCGGACTCCGACCTGAAGCTGCTCCTTCTCAACAGCAGAAGAAAATACAAAATAATCATCAAGCTTTGATGTATCAAAATATACATTTCCACCTGCAAAGTAGGCATAGCCCTTTTCAAGCAGTACCTCAACCATGTGGATAAACTCTGGTATACAGTTGGTAGCCGGCTCCACAACGTCAGGCATTCTGTTGTTTACAGCCTTAAAATCGTTAAAGAAAGCGTCTGTATACTGCTTTGCAATCTCCATAACAGTCTTGTGCTCACGCTTTGCACCCTTAAGCATCTTATCCTCACCTGTGTCACCATCACTAGAGAGGTGTCCTACATCTGTGATATTCATTACACGCTTTACATCATAGCCATAATATCTCAAGGCTTTCTCAAGAACGTCCTCCATGATGTATGAGCGGATATTTCCTATATGTGCAAAATGGTATACTGTAGGACCACATGTATACATTGCAATCTTACCATCCTCATTTGGGACAACAGCCTCTATCTGGCGTGTAAGTGTGTTGTAAAACTTAAAATTATTCTCCATCTTGTATATCTCCATACTTCCTATAATATTTTTACTGCTTATGACAGCCCGGACAGGCTGCGCAGTTTCCACCGACCTGATAGCTGCCCTCATAAAAGCCTGTGAGTGAGCATATAGCCTGCGCTGAAATTCCTGCCTCTGCGCCGGTAAATCCCAGCCCCTCCTCGGTTGTCGCTTTTACATTTATCTGCTCCTTTGCTATGCCAAGTGTGGATGCAATATTTTGCTCCATCTCCTCAATATAGGGTCTGAGCTTTGGCTTTTGGGCGATAACTGTTGCATCAATATTTTCGATTACATATCCATTTTCCTCAAGTAAGCCCTTTACATGCTCAAGAAGCTTCATACTTGATATACCCTTATACTTTGGGTCAGTATCAGGAAAATGCTTTCCTATATCACCAAGCGCAGCCGCACCCAGTAATGCATCCATAATCGCATGTACCAGCACATCTGCATCCGAGTGTCCCAGAAGCCCCAGTGTATGTGGCACCTTGACACCTCCCAGTATGAGGTCTCTTCCCTCTACAAGTTTATGAACATCATAGCCCATTCCTACACGCATTGATTTTTTCTCCTTCTATCTTCCTGCCTGTCAAAATTGTGTATCCAATCTGCCTTAAGTAAATAAATCAAAAATACCACCGAACTCAGGCTCCATGTTATTGGGTATGCCCAGAAGACCACCTGAATAGTCGGAATGATACTGGTAATTATTGTAACATAAGTTATACGGAAAATACACCAGCAACCCAACATTACAAACATTGGAACTGTAGATTTTCCTGCTCCACGCATAATTCCCGCAACTGTATGTGAGAAAGCCAGTAAGAAATAAAACAAGCTCTCTGTGTGCGCCTGCAGTATTCCATAGCTCACCACATCTGCCTCTGCATTAAAAAGCAAAATAAGCTTTGGCATAAAGAAATATACCAATACTCCTATGACTTCTGCAAGTATTATCGAGCAGAAAATGCCAAAGGCTGCGCCTTTTTTCGCCCTGTCGTACTGTTTTGCTCCCAGATTCTGACCTATAAAGGTCGTAAGTGCCATGGAAAAGCATGTAATCGGCAGAAAAACAAAACCCTCTATCTTAAAGTATGCACCACAGCCTGCCATAGCAGCACTTCCAAATGAATTTATATTTGCCTGCACTACAACATTGGCAATGGAAATAATTGAGTTCTGAAGTCCGGACGGAAGTCCTATTGCCACTATCTGCTTTAATAAGTCCTTGTCAAATCCAATTTTCCTAAACTCCACCCTGTAGGTCTGGCTTTTGCCTGTAAGCCTCCACAGACACATAAGCGTAGCCAGAAGCTGTGAGATAATAGTCGCAACAGCTGCATATTCTACTCCAAGCTTAAATACTCCATTGAAGAGCAAATCCAGCAATATATTTACAACTGACGAAAATATCAGGTAATACAGGGGATGCTTACTGTCTCCCACCGCCTGCATTATGCCCATACAGACATTATACAATACCACGGCAACTGAGCCAAGGAAATATATCCTGATATACAGCACAGACTGTACAAACACGTCATCCGGCGTATCCATAAGGGCTAATATCTGTGGTGTAAAAATCACGCCGACCAGCGTCATTATGACTCCGCACAATATACCAAAGGCAAGGTCAGTATGAATCGCCTTTTTTACATTCTCGTTATCCTTTGCCCCGAAAAATCTGGCAATTATAACTCCTGCTCCCATGGCGATTCCATTGAAAAAGCCCACCAGAAGAAATATCAGGCTTCCTGTAGATGTAACAGCAGCCAGGGCGTCACTGCCC
Organism: Bacteroidaceae bacterium; assembly: GCA_963620375.1. Taxonomy (GTDB): domain Bacteria; phylum Bacillota; class Clostridia; order Lachnospirales; family Lachnospiraceae; genus Roseburia. Next base: position 2,324 of record CAVFAM010000339.1, on the reverse strand, counting down.
AAAAAATTACCTACCACAAGCGAATCTGCCACATTGTACAGCTGCTGGAAGAGGTTGCCTATAAACATGGGTATTGCAAATTTAATTATATTTTTAGCTATTGAGCCTTCTGTAAGATTAACCTCTGACTTCATTATCATATCCTCAAGTGTAATAAAAACGCAGGAAAGACAGGGCAGATAGTCTGTCCTGTCTTTCTAATTTTATATGCTTTGTTATATTTATGCAAGTGCTGCTGTAATGATAGCCATTGAGTAAACCTCTGCTGCATTACATCCACGAGATAAATCGTTGATTGGAGCATTAAGTCCAAGAAGGATTGGTCCGTATGCTTCAAAGTTTCCAAGACGCTGTGCAATCTTGTATCCGATATTTCCAGCATTGATGTCTGGGAAAATGAATGTGTTTGCATGTCCTGCAACTGCTGAATCAGGGCACTTTGTACGAGCTACACGAGGTGCAACTGCTGCGTCAAACTGAAGCTCTCCCTCGATTGGAAGTGCAGGGTATTTTGCCATAGCCTTGTGAGCTGCATTACGCATCTTGTCAACATCCTCACCCTTTCCAGAACCAAGTGTTGAGTAGCTTAAGAATGCAACCTGTGGCTCGATACCGAAAATTCTTGCACACTCTGCTGTCTCTCCAGCGATTTCAACAAGCTCATCCTCTGTTGGATGGATATTGATAGCACAGTCACCCATAGCAAGAACCTCATTCTCACCTGTAGCAGATGGACGAACAAGGATGAAGCATGAAGAAACAATTGAGTTTCCTGGCTTTGTCTTGATAAGCTGTAATGCTGGACGAACTGTATCTGCTGTAGAGTATGTAGCTCCTCCAAGAAGTGAATCAGCGATTCCCATCTTTACAAGCATTGTACCGAAGTAGTTTGCTGATGAGAGGATTCCTCTTGCCTGCTCAGGTGTAACACCCTTGCTCTTACGAAGCTCGCAGAAAAGCTCAACCATCTCGTCCATTCTATCGAAGTTGTTAGGATCTATAATCTCAGCGCCACGGATATTGAAACCGCTCTCCTCTGCCTTTGCGTTGATAGCATCTGGCTTTCCAACTAAGATTGGATGAAGGAAGTTGCTTGCAAGTAAACGTGAAGCAGCTTCAAGAATACGTGGGTCCTCACCCTCTGTAAATACAATCTTCTTTGGATCCTTTTTGAGGATATCAATTAACTGTCCAAAACCAAACATAATTATTTAATCTCCTTTATGTGAATAGTAATTTTTAACCATCAACCATTCTAAACCCATATTTGATAAAAAACAATAATTGTCAATTTTTTAACGCTTTTTTCTTGTATTTTTTAACGTCCATAAATCAAATCTCTCAATATGGCTGCCCCATCATTTGAACTATTGTCAATAACATAGTCACAAATCTGTTTATTTCGCTTTTCTGCGTCAATTGACAGTATTCTTAAGGTCTTTTCAGATGTGTCGTAATCATCATCTATAATCTCCCTTATGAGCTCTTCCTTATCCTTGGACACATAGATGATTGCAGTTGGAAAATGCCTCTTCATGGCAATAGCTCCACACATATCAAGTGGCATGACAGCAAACTGACCATTTTTTAAGACCTGGTCAATATCCTCCTGCTTGGTACCATATTTAATACCAGCATACATGGTGGTCTCGAAGAAGTTCTGCTCTGCAAACTCTTCATCTGTTAAGTACCTGTGCTTATCACTGGGCTTGGTGCAATAGGTCTTTGGGCTTGCAAAGGTAGGCCCCTCGCACAAGTTCCTTACTATGTCATTTTTCCCTGAGCCCGACGGTCCCACAAGTGCCAGCACAGATGGTATACGGATACGTCTTTCCTTATACAGTGAGGCACTTATTATCTGCTCAACCAGAAGCACAAACTCTGTCATATTGTTTACAGACAGCATACCGGTCATCTTCCAGTTCCATGGCTTTCTCATAAGCACAGGGTAAGTTGCCGGGCTCTCCAATATATTGTGGATTGCATCATCCAGCACTATATCCAGCTGCACCAGATTTTTGGCATTGCCCAGTATGATGTTTTCCGGTGGAAAATCAGGAAAGGCTTCCAGTATCTGCTTAGCCCTGATCCCCATAAACTGGGGATAGGCAGCGGTAACAAAGTACACATCTGCGATTTCCATAAGCTTGAGCACCTGTTCCTTTGTCTCATCAGGCACTCTCTGCCTCCTGTACAACTCTTCTTCATTATAAAATTCCTTGATAACAGATGCTCTCCCCTTGTTTTCCCATGAATCAATATCATCCAGCGTGAGGGGTGGTATGATATTGTATCTGGCATTTGCCATCTCTATGGCTATGTCA
>CAVFAM010000338.1:0-3033 GCA_963620375.1 Bacteroidaceae bacterium | reverse complement strand
TTCGTATTAATAACGCATACAGCCTGATAATAATTGGAGTGATACTTGTAATTGCTGTATTTTATGAATACAAGATAATCAAGGAATTTAAAGAGCTTAAAAAATAACCAATAATCTGTATCTGTCTAATTTTGGATATAACAATTAAAATTGATTCAAAAAAGTCCAATAAAATCAGCTTATTGGACTTTTTCATATTATATATCACACTTCTTTTCTAAATATTTTCATTTTTTCCAAATAATAGCATTTTTTAGTATCAAATCGTAACTTATTTCATAAAAAAGTCCAATTTCTAAATCTGCTCCAGCTCCTCCATCCAGATTCTTCCACAAGCATCCGACGGCATACGCAGATCTCCTCTAGGTGACACAGCAACACTACCAACCTTTGGACCATCCGGCAGGCATGAGCGCTTAAACTGCTGGGCAAAAAATCTCCTGTAAAAGGTCTTAAGCCACTTCATTATAAATTCATCATCATATTTGCCATTAAAGGCAAGCTTAGCCAGGCGATAAATCTTAAGCGGCTCATATCCACATCTGAGCATATAGTAGAGGAAGAAGTCATGAAGCTCATAAGGTCCCACCAAATCCTCTGTTTTCTGTGATATCCTGCCCTCCTCCGGTGGCAGAAGCTCCGGCGATACCGGTGTGTCAAGCACATCAAGCAGGGTATTCTTTAAAAGCTCGTCTCCACAGGTATCAGCATAATATTTTACCAGATGGCGCACCAGGGTCTTTGGCACAGAGGCATTGACTGCATACATAGACATATGGTCACCATTGTAGGTAGCCCAGCCCAGGGCAAGCTCTGACAAATCACCAGTTCCTATTACCATGCCGTTTTTCTTGTTGGCTAAATCCATAAGTATCTGGGTACGCTCCCTCGCCTGACCATTTTCGTAGGTCACATCATGGACTGATGGGTCATGTCCTATATCACTAAAGTGTACATTCACTGCATTTTTTATATCAACCTCGATAAACTCTGCGCCAAGGCACTTGATTAGGTTTACCGCATTATCATAGGTTCTGTCTGTTGTACCAAAACCAGGCATGGTGACTGCTGCAATCCTGCTGTGCTCCATGCCAAGCAGGTCAAAGGCTCTGACTGTGACAAGCAGGGCAAGTGTAGAGTCAAGTCCTCCTGATATGCCGATTACGGCGCTCTGGCAGCCAGTGTGCTCCAGTCTCTTCTTAAGTCCCATAGCCTGAATCATAAGGATTTCATCACATCGCATATCCCTGTCATGCTTGCTGCCCGGCACGAATGGTGCAGGGTCTACATATCTGGTCAGCTCTGTGTCCTCTACTTTAAGTGAAAATCCAATCTCTGTATGAGTGTCCTCTGTGACAAAAGTGCTCATTCTGCGGCGCTCTGACTCAAGACGTGCCACGTCAAACTCTGTGTATACAGGCTCATTTGTAAAACGCTTGGACTCAGCCAGCACTTTTCCGTTTTCTGCTATTATATTATGTCCTGAATAGACCACATCCTGGGTTGATTCCCCATCCCCGGCAGATGTATAGATATATCCGCAGATGAGTCTTGCGGACTGACCTGATACAAGCTCTCTCCTGTACTGTGCCTTGCCTGTATTCTCATCTGAGGCTGACAGGTTTACAATCAGATTGGCTCCTGCCATGGCATGTCTGATGCTTGGCGGCTCAGGAGTCCACAAGTCCTCACAGATTTCCGCTGAGATTTTAAGCTGTGGCATTTCCTCACATCTGAATATCAAGTCAGTGTCTACATAGACTTCAGTTCCGTCTGGTAAAAATTCCACTGCGCAGAGATTTTCTCCTGATGTAAAATATCTTGCCTCATAAAACTCATTATAGTTTGGAATAAAGGTCTTTGGCACCATGCCGATAACTTCTCCACCGGACACTGCTGCCGCCATATTATAAAGCTTGCCGTTTATGTCATATGGCAGTCCCACAAAAAAGATGCCGTCCAGCTCTTTGCTTTTTGCAGCAATCTTTAAGAGTTCTTCCTTTGCTGACATGATAAGCTTATTCTGCCAGAACAAGTCCCCACAGGTATAGCCTGTTATGCAAAGCTCAGGGAAGACTACGACCTTTGCCCCTGCCTTGCTTGCAGACTCCATTGCCTCCATTATAAGTCCACTGTTATATGCTGTATCAGCCACTTTTATCTTTGGCGTTATGGCTGCCACCTTTACAAATCCATGCTTCACTTATTTTCTAAGCTCCTTTAGTTCATCTATATCAAAATTATATGCTGTGTTACAGAACTGGCATTTTACCTCAATGCTCTCCCCGTCTGCAATGATGTCATCCAAATCCTTCTTACTCAGGGTTGAAATAGCACGGGAAATTCTCTCCTTTGAACAGTCACATCTAAAGGCTGTATCCATCTTATCTGTAATCTCAAGTCCGAATTCACCAAGGATTTCCTCTAATATCTGCTCTGGTGTAAGCCCTCTCTCAAGCATCTTTGTGACAGAATCAATCTCAGATATTTTTTTCTCAAGCTTATCTATGACTTCATCCGGTGTAAATGGCATAAGCTGGATGATAAATCCACCGGCTTCCTTCACACTTAAGTCCTTATCCACAAGCACTCCCAGTCCCACTGCTGACGGAATCTGCTCTGATGTGGCAAAGTAATAGGTCAAATCCTCTGCAATCTCTCCTGTCTTAAGCTCACACTGTCCTGAATATGGCTCTTTAAGTCCCATATCCCTGATTACAGTTAAGATTCCAAGGTCTAAGGCTCCACCCACATTCAACTTGCCGTCCGGTCTGTTTGGCAGCTCCACCTGTGGATTTATGGCAAAGCCCTTTACGTTACCATTGGTATCTGCTGTCACAGTAAGTCCCTTTGCCGGTCCACTGCACTGTATCTGGAGAGTAAGCAGGTCTTTCTCCCCCTTCATCATGGTGCCCATCATGGCTCCTGCTGAGAGCAGTCTTCCAAGGGCTGCGGTCATAACCGGTGATGTATTATGGTGCCTTCTGGCATCCTCTACCATCTGCTTTGATGTTATGGCAAACGCTCTGATAT